>CBDUVS010000016.1:0-14095 GCA_965370735.1 uncultured bacterium
GCCTGCATTTCGATTACTCTGTAAAACCCGGCCAAAGCACTACCTTAGGGATGATGCGCCACAACTAAATCAATTTTCTTGCCTTTATCATTAAGCCTGTCAGCTAATACTATTTCACCAACCTCCATATCTATTCCTAAAAGCATAGTTTTTATTTCCTGCTCACCGGAACCATTAAGAATGCGACTGTCAGCGTACGGATTAACCAAAGATTCATTATCAAAGTATTTTTTATCAGAAGCCTTAAGCTCCTTAAGCGTTTCCTTATTTTTCTTGAGCACATCCTTAGCCGCGACTTGTCCCCTGGGATCTTCTTTCATGCCTTCTTCAATAACGAATTCATATAACTCTTTTAACTTCACTTTTAACTCCTTTATGATAAAAGTTTATTTATTTTGTCTATAAATAAATTAACTACTTTCGTTTCATCAACTTTATCGCAAAATTTTATAGTATTAGCCGCATCCAGATTTTCAAAAACCTTACCTCGCTCTTTATTAATATCGACATCTAAACTTAAATCCCGGTAGCTAAAAGCGTCTTCATCTAACGCTGCGCACAAGGCTAAAACATCCGGCAAATAAACACCATCTCTATTTCTGTATTTTTTATAATAATTTAATCCAAAATCAAGCATATCTTTAATAAATTCACTTGGCTGACTATCATTGAATCTGATTTTTTTAAAAAGTTCCGACTTAAAAAGTATTTGCCTGGTAACATCAAGACTTATCAATCTAATTGGAATTTTACTATTAATAACAACTTTAGCTGCTTCAGGATCCTGATAAAAATTGAATTCCGCCTCTTCAGTCGCGTTACCGGAAGTAAACACTGAACCACCCATAACAACTATTTCTTTTATTCTATCCTTAGCAACCGGTTCTTCTATAAGTAATGTAGCTATATTTGTTAAAGGACCTAAAGTAATTAATAAATCTATGCTCTCAGCCGTTAAACTCTTCTTAAGCGCGTCATAAGCATCTACATTTTTGTAGTTTTTGCTTCTTAGAACAAATTGGGCATTACCTAAGCCGCCTACACCATGTACAAGCCGCGGCTTATAAACTCTCCCGCTCAAAGATACATCCGCTCCTTTTGCTATTACGGGCATTTTTTTAACACTGCAGACTTCAAAAATACGCCTTATATTCTCAAGCGCTACTTCAACATCAATATTGCCAAAAACAGCGCTGACCACTTTGATATCCAGAAAATCAGATGCGATAGCCATCATTATGGCCAGCGCGTCATCTATTCCGGGATCGGTATCTATAATTACTTTTTTTTGAACCATTTAATCCTTATTCAACAATGTAGTTACAAAATCATCAATTTTAGGTGCTATTAATATTAATCTACTTCCAACCAAAGAACCCTCATTCACGCTTCTTTTGACATATTCAGGCGCAATATATTGAGCACAAATAAGCAGCAAAGAAGCTATGACCACGCCTCTAACAAATCCTATGATAAAACCAGCAACAATCTCAAACATATGCGGTCCACTGGCTTTCATCACAACCCTGTAAAGAACGCAAACAACCTTACTCATAATCATAAAAAAAGCTACTAACACAATAAATGCTAATGTATCTACAGCTTCCGGTCTAATTACAGGGTATTTAGATAAAAATTGCCCTAATCTACCACAAAAATAGTAACTTAGGACAACCGTTAAAAAGGCGCACATTAATCTGGGTACTTCAGGAGTAAACCCCCGACTAAATCCAATGTAACATGTTCTAATTAAACAAATTACAAAAAAAACATCTACCCAATTCAATTGCGTGAAAAAATTTTTAACTACCTCCATATAATTACCTTAGATAAGGTAGCAAAAATATACCATATAACTCTAATTTTGTCAAGGGGTGCGGATAAAAGCAAATTAAACTATTTTGGCCAATTTCAGTCAAAAAAAGGTAAATTTTAAGGCATTTTTGGACAGGAAATTACTTGATTTTCTATAATTTTTAATACTTTTACTTTAATTAATTGACCTCTAAAGTTCATTGGCAGGTTTTCTACTAATGTTTTTATATAGTTACCTGAATATCCGCGATGCATACCGGTCTTTGGGTCAAGTTTATACTCAATGAGCACCTCTAATTCCTGATTGATAAATTTATTAATATACCTACTTGCGGCTCCATAAGAAGCATCCTTAAGAACTTTCGATCTTGCCTTTTTGATTTTATCAGAAACTTTAGACTTAAAGTTATATGCTGCTGTTTTCTTTCTATCGCTGTATGTAAATATATGAGACCTGATAAAGTCAAAATCGTTAATTAACTTCAAGGTTTTTTTAAAATTATTATCAGTTTCCTGCGGAAATCCGCAAATAAAATCCCCTGAAAAACTTACTGAAGGTATTTCTTTTTTAATAGTCTGCAACGTTTTAACTAAATATTCACCCGTATATTTACGATTCATCAACTTAAGTATGCGGGTATCTGCTGATTGAACAGAAATATGAAAGTGTTTGCAAATTTTCTGACTATTTTTAACAACTTTTATTAAATTTAAGTCGATATCATCCGGATTAAGAGAACTTAATCTCAAACGGCCTAAATTCTTTATTGCTGTCGCCTTTCTTAGAAGCCCAACAAGGCTGGAACTCGTATCTTTGCCGTAATAACCTATATTAATCCCTGTTAAAACTATCTCTCTATATCCATTTGCTGTAAGCTGCTTAATCTCTTTTAATATATCATCCTGAGAACGGCTTTGGGCGTCACCTCTTGTATAAGCCACAATGCAATATGAACAATAATTATCACAGCCATCCTGAATTTTGACAAAGCCTCTACTCTTACCAAAAAAAGACGTAATTCCATTAATAGAATTATCCACATTTAGGCCTAACAAACTTGGAATATTTTGTTTATCTTTATTAGGTACAAAACATTTTGGTCCCGATATAGAATTAACTGAACTATACTCATTATCCACACAACACCCGCAGACAATCACTTCGGCTTGAGGATTAAGCCGCATAATTTTTTCAATAGCCTTCTTTGACCTTTTGTCGCTATTACAGGTTACGCTGCAGGTATTAATAACACATATCTCAGCCGCTACCGGCTGAGATACAATACTGCAACCTAAAGCTTCAAACTGCTCTCTTAAAAGCTGTATTTCATATTGGTTAACTTTACAACCTAGAGAAGTTAAATAGACTTTTTTCAATGTATTAACCTTCAAGGTAAAATGAAAGCGCTGAGAGGACATACATGGCCGCCGTCTCGCACCTTAAGACTCGCTGGCCAAAAGAAACCGTAGCTATTCTATTTTCATGAAACAGATTTATTTCATTTTTATTAAACCCGCCTTCGGGGCCTATGAAACAAATTATCTTAGAACTCTTTGAGGCCTTACTTTTATCTAAATGTCTTTTAAGTGATTCCGTCTTTTCTCCCACCCAGCCCGTAAAACAAATATCATAATCACAACTTATACCAACAGAGTCTTTGAATTTGAGCGGCTGGGATATTTCCGGAATATTTATCCGGCCTGATTGCTTGCAGGCAGCGACAGCTATTTGCTGCCAACGTTTAATTTTCTTTGACGCTGTTTTTTCATTGAAATCAACTACGCCTCTTTGGGTTATGAGGGGTATAATTTTCTTTACTCCCAGCTCAGTCGCTTTTTGAATAATTAAATCCATTTTTTTGTATTTTGGTAAACTAATAGCTAAAGTGATATTCAAAATATCTTTGAGACTATAAGTGCGGCTGGATAATATTTTGATTATAACTTTTTTAGGCGATGCTTCTTCGATTACCCCCAGATATTCTTTGCTACCGTCAAAAACCGTTATTTCATCCTCAGCCCCAAGACGCATAACTTTACAAATATGGCGCGCTTCCTCAGTGCCCAGTTCGATAACATCTTGTTTTATAGTATTTGGATGTGAAAAAAATCTACTCACTCCTTCATCTCCTCTGAACTAAAGACCTCGGCCGAGAATATGAATATTTCAGCGTCACTTTCTTTCCAGACATCTGCGTCTAAGCCGGCTTTAATGCAAGCATGCTCCAAGAAAGTATTTCTATCCCAGTTGTGCTCTATGGCAACCTGAGGTAAAAGTAACCCGGAATTGTATCCCTTATTTATCATTAAGCCATGTTTACCAACTTCTATTTCATCAATTGACTTAATTTTTTTAAACGGCGTCAAAACTGATATTTCAACTTCTAAGCCGTCATATCCATCTATCTTTTGTGGAGAAAATCGCGGATCGTGAAATGCAGCCTGAAGAGCCATATCAGATATTGTCATATATAGAGGTTTTTTAGCAATAATCGCGCCAACGCACCCACTTAGCTGCCCGTCAATCTTTAAGGTTATAAAAGCGCCTACTTCCTGATTTAGAGCTTCCTGATCATAATAAAAATCAGGCAGTTTATCATTCTCCAAACGTGCCTTTATTGTTTTTTTTGCAATATTAATTAATATCTTTTTTTCATTATCGCTCAACATAGACTAATCCGTTAAAACCTTTATCTGAGAAGGGTCATTTAAAATCATTTCGGGGCTTCCATTGTAATTCTTGATTAAACCACTCACTTGAACCTTTTTATCTTTATAATAATCCTGTGGGTTACTTGGAAATTTGCTAAAAGCTGATTTAAAGATAACAGCTGTAAAATATCTTTTGTAATCTGAGTGAAAATTCAGAAAACAGGCCTTACCTGAATTATACGTCTTTATAATTGTGCCTTCAACGGTTATAATTTTGCCGTAATACTTATCAGCCTTTCGCCAATTTATAACTTTATCAATTTTCTCATAAGAATAATTTTGATTATTACTTTTTGAATACGAATTAGAAGTAACCTTATGTTCTAACACTGTAAATTTGGCGACAAATAAAACCACAACCACACCTAAAAAGAAAAAACCGGTTTTCTTATAAAAATCTGTGTTTGAATTCATTATTTATTCTTCTTTCTTTGGGTATTTATCAATTAGTTTATCCAGCTTTATATCAAATTGACGTTTACCCTCCTCCGATAACTGATTAAATTTCTCAGCTATAATTGCCAATCTACCCGATGAAAGATTATATGACCATAAACCGCGCTGTTCTTCTCTGGCCTTTTCTTGTATTATTAAAAATTCCGCTTTTTTCTTAAAAGGATAGTATCTTAAAACATAAGCATATCCACGCTTCAGTAGTTCTTCATTTAGCATGCGTCCGTCTTCAAGGTAAACATAAGCCAACGTCCTGCCGTATTTATCAGTCGGCTCAACATCATATTCTAATCTAACCTTAAAACCCTCAACCATCTGCCTACTGAATTCATAAGCTTCTTTACTAAAGAGCTGCACCGGAACTTCCGAGTGCTTAGATTCAGGAGTATCCACACCCAAAAGCCTCACCAGCCTGCCGTCTTCAAGGCGCAATGTATCTCCATCAATAACCTTTTCCACTTTATAATAGCTGAAATCAGGTTCAATAGCCTTAGCCTTATTACTTTGGGGAAGTTCTGGTTTAGAAAATTGAAGCACTACTAAACCCGCTGCAATCCCTAAGATTAAGTAAAACCAGTTACTCTTTAATAATTTAATATTCATATTTTTTTGCAATGATGTCTTAATTAATAAATATTCTTTTGTCCAAAATTATAATGCTTTTTTACACCCTCTTTAATATCCCAGGTGCACTTGAGCCCCTTAGGAAATATAACTAAATCACCTGCCCCAAATTCAACCGGATCACCCTCTTCAGGCTCAACCACTACTCGACCCTCCAAGAGATAGCAAGTCTCGGCGCTATCATAAAACCAGTCAAACCTCGAAATCTCTTTTTCCCATACCGGCCAGTTAAATACACCCAGTTCATCAAGTTTTTCTTTAGGTGGGTTATTTTCAAGCTTAATTACATTCATTTGACAACCTCCCTCTCCCCTTATAACTTAAAACTTACAGCTACACAGCATTACATTGGATGCCGCGCACCGAACCCTACTTTGTTCGGGGCTATTCCCCTTCCTTTCGTAAAGAAGCATATATCCATAGAGGAAAACATTCTTTCCCTCTAAAACTCCCTTTTGAGGTTAGGAGAAAGTTTTTTATTTTTACCCTACTCTCTATGCTCTTAGCTCTATGCTAATATGGTGGACCGAGGGGGACTCGAACCCCCGACCTCCTGATTGCGAACCAGGCATTCTCCCAACTGAACTACCGGCCCTGAAGAATTAATAGTCTGTATCCGTTACATAATACCCGCAATTCTCATTAAAGGTAATAGTCTATAATCAGTTTTAATTGCTATCTTCTTTTATAATATGGGGCGTAATAGAAATAATTAACTCTTCTATACTCAACTGCGAATTTTTATCAGAGGTTACCCGGATTGTTTTAGCCTCTATCTTAAATTTCTTTGAAGGCTTATTCCATCTGGTAATAAAACCGTCAATTTCTTCGATAAACATAGGGGCTGCATTAATTACCAAGCTGTGGGTTCTTTCGTCCACATAAATATCAGCGATACCTTCCAAAAAAGCCTCTCTTGTTCTTTCTTTAACCTGCTCGGCATCAGCACAATTCAAAACATAATTCTTTTTAGTGAGTCTCTTGGAATCCATGCTCACAATTATCTCTTGCATCTTTTCAACCTTGCGGGGCAAATCATAAACTATAATTTGATTCAGTCTGGCGTTAATCTGAATTTTCCCGCGGTGAGATTTAAGAGTTGTAAGTATCGGCTCCACATCAACAACTTTGATATTTTCTAAACTAAATATAGCCATCTCAAGCTCTCTGGATTCATCTAAAAGTATTTTATCTCGGTGTGTGTAAATTTTAATTACATCATTCTCAACCGCATAAGTATAATTATTAACTTCTAAAATTGATTCTAAAGCATTAAAAACCGGGATTTCTATAAAAGTTATAGATACATTACCCTTAACATTTTTTCCCGCGACAATGTTCAATCCGCTCTGGCCGGCTATCATCTTCAACACATCAGCTATATCGGCATCCTTTACGTTTATAGACACCAATAATTCGTTATACTCGTTTTCCTGCTTCTCCGCGGACAATCCTACAACTGAATATAATAAAATACATGTTATTGCAATCGTTAAACAAAAATATCTTTTACGCATCAATTTCTCCTACATAAAAAGCTCAATCTTTTCAGATTTATTCTTTATTATAACCTTATTAAACTCTATTTTTTCTATCTCGCAGCCTAAAACCTTATCGCCCGGGCCGCACCTGAAAATTTTGTCTTTCTTTATATTTTTTATAAGGGCTTGTTGATTATCAGTTGATAACATTACCCCAATTAATTTAATATTTTCAGTATCAATCAACTCCACCTTGGGCTTTACGTAGGCATCAACTATCGGATTTTTTTCAAAAATTGCTTTCTGGGAATCTTTCTCTAACGACGCTTCCGCGTTAATAAACAATAAATTCTGGGCTCTATTTGAAGCTTTTATATCAACTTTATTCCTGGATAAATATGAACAAAAAAAACCGAAAAATAATGCTACAATTATAAGTAATGAAAATCCAGGTAATAAAATAAACTTCTTAATTTTATAAGCCATATTAACCCTTAAGACTTCTTCGGGCATTATATCTAAAACTTGCCTTCTTTTAGATTGTATTTGACTGGCCGCTTCCATTAATTCAAGCGCATTGCTAACAATGCTCTTAATATGCATTCTGTTTTCTATAACACTTAATAAATTCGCCGTATAAGAACTTGAGTTTATAATTATCCTCTGGACTTCCTCCTGATGGTCTTTTCTAAAAACCACTATGGCTCTTTCTAGATCACTTATAATCCTGGCACAAGCCGCTTGCCTATCATATGGTAACTGAGCTCCATAGGTAAAAACTAATCTTTCTTTTTTAGAAACGATTATATCCAAACTGTTATTTTCTATGTTAAGAATTAAACAATTTTTTTTATGGGCATCTATCTGGGCAAACTTTTCATTAAATCTTTCAAATAAAACTGATGAACTCAAATAGAGGCTTTTAGGATATATCCCGGCTAAATTTAAAACCTGTAACTTTTCATAAAGTACTTTTGTGGGTATAACTACAACCATTACTCTGGACTTACCACTGGAGTCGGATTCACAAATAATAGGTTGCACTATCGCCTGCCTATACTTAAAAGGAAAAAGTTTTGTTTTTTGTAATTCCACCATACGATTTATCTCAAGCGGATCAGTTGAAGGTAAAATAAGATATCTAACAGCACACATATCTCTTGAAATAATCGCGGAGACGTTCGTCTTTGAAAGATGTTTCTTTGATTCTAAATATTTCTGCGAGCTAAAATCATCCGCAGAATATGCCTTATAGGAAAGAAGGTGCTTTCTAAAAGACCCTTCCTGTCTGAAAGCGGCTACTTTATATGAATCTGATGTTATACTGACTACAGTTACTTTTGGCATTTAATATCTTTCCGCGCACAGTTGCATACACATAAGTTTAAGTGTAGCAAAATGTTGTACACATGTCAAGTTTGCATAGCTGCCTTTTGCAGGTAAAATATTGCTTGATAAATCCTTAAAGAAACTAGATATTAGTAAGGTAGTCTCGCGCTAAATCAGTATCCAGACTCCTGACATAAACTTCAAATTTGTCAATCGCAGTTCTAATAGGCATGCCCCAGGTAAACTGATAAGGCTTGACGACTGCAGGAATTCCTTTGCTTTGCAAAAAAGCCTTTTTTATATTAGCTTCAATTTCATCTATGCTAGTATAACAAAGAGACCAATCTTTAACATCCGTCTTCTGCATTTCGTAATAAGCTTTAATTTGCCGCTTAACATCAGTTACAACACCCATTATCACTAATAAACCCACGCCGCTTAAGGTAACCGCCATAATATTACTTCCCTCATTTATCTCGCAAGGTTGCTTCGCTAGAAATATCTGCGTCAATGTTGGTAACGCGGCAACAAAAAAAAGAAATAAGCTGGATCCCAACGCGCAAATCAAACCACTTCTTTTTAAAAAAATACCGGTTTCTTTCTCGCTAATCCCCTTAAATTTAGCTTTATACTTCTTTAGGGTTTTAACAATATAAGCCGGTTTATATATAATAGCAGTATACATAAAGGTAAAAATCATTACTAATATAAATAAACTGGAAATATAAATGATGTTTGATGATGAGAGTTTTTCGGCGATAGCGTAAACAAACTTATTCTCTCGATATGCCAGGTAACGAAATGGCAGCCAGATAGCCCCTATGGCAATTGCAAGCGGCATTCTTCCTGCCCAAGAGCTTCTCATAGGTATGAAAGTTTTTGTCATAATGGTTTCATTTTTGTCTTTAATATTAACATATACTTTTCTTTGAAGATCACTAACATAACTGTAAAATATAACCAGTGCTATAGCTGCGATATAGATATAAATGAGCGTAAACTGACAGAAAAAACTACCTTCACCGCTTGAGTTAGCTAAACGTATATTATTTACTATCTCAGCTATAATGGATGATACAATCAACACAGGAATACCATTTCCAATGCCCCATCTGTTTATAATCCGAGCTAACCAAATAAGAATAAACAAACCCGCCGCGAAAGTTAGAGCTGAAACACAGATAAACATGATTTTATTCTGAATTAATAACGCTTGCCATAAAAATAAGTTTTTATATAACGCGCTTGATATATCTAAACCTTGAATAAAAGCTATTATTAATGCCAAAATAAGAGTCAAGAAAACTAGTTTTTTTCTGCCGGCCTCATTATCAAAGTACATTCTTTTTAATGGCGGAATAAAAACACCGGCAATTTGCAGGATAATACAAGCTGACAGATATGGCCAAAAACCCAATGTGAATATAGAAACATAACTGCCAAAACCGCTATCACCTAAGATGTTCTTAATTACACCCAGATTAATGGTTACCAAAGGCATAAAACGTAAAAATCTAAAGGCCATAATTACAGCTAAAGTTATAAGGATCTTGATTAAAATGCTATCCTTAAATGCAAACTTTTTCATAATCAAAACACTCCCCCCTTTTAATATCAACAATTCTAAGACAGATATACTCACGGCCTCTATATGAATCAACTGCAGGAGTATATATCATGCTAAACTTTTTTCCATATAGTTTTTTAAAGTTTATGCGCTCTAATGAAAAACCTAACGCCTCAAGAGTTATTTTACCATCAGTCACTAAAATTTTCACTCCCTTTCTTCTTAAAAAAACGGGTTCACTTCTTAACTGTAGTTTTGAAGTCATAAGTATTGGCTTAGGATTACCCATTCCATATGGCTCCAGAAAATTTATTTCTCTTAAAAAATCTAACCTTATGTCTGATAGTTTAACTTCTAAATCAACTAAAATCCTGGGTTTAAGATCGTTTGATACCAAAACATCCCCGGCAAACTTATTAATATCTCTTCTAAAATCATCGATTTTCTCTTTATCTAAAACTACTCCGCAGGCTTTTTTATGCCCTCCAAAACCACTCAGATGATGAGAGCACTGTCTTACGGCATCTAATAAATGAAAATTGTCAATTGAGCGGCCTGAACCTTTGGCAGGTTCTTCCTTTGTTGAAATCATTATCGCCGGTCTATAAAATTTATCAACTATCTTTGAAGCCACTATACCCACAACTCCCAGGTGCCATTTATCACATAAAACTATTACATTATGATCCTCAAAATTTACACTTTTTTCAACCTGCAAAAGAGCTTCTTTAAAAGTTTTATTCTGAATGTTCTGCCTCTGCCTGTTACCGTCATTTAAAAGTTTGGCTAATGCTTCGGCTTCTTCTTCGCTTTGCGTTAGAAGCAACTGCAATGAAGCGTCCGCCGATCCTATACGGCCGGCAGCATTTATCCTAGGCCCCAGTATAAAACCTACATGATAAGCGCTTATCTCTTTATCTTCCAGAGAAGCCCGTTTTATTAGAGCTTTGAGGCCGATTTTATTAGTCTGATTAAGCTGTTTTAAGCCTTCTTTTATAAAAATCCTGTTTTCATCTATTAATGGAACAACATCTGAAATAGTACCCAGAGCCACTAAGTCTAAGTGCGGCTTTAAATACTTGAGAGGCTGCTCCATGTGCTCAGCTAAAAAAGCCTGTAACAACTTAAAAACAACTCCCACACCGGCAAGCTTTTTAAACGGATAGGTACATTTTTTTTGATGAGGATTTATTATACTTATGGCATCAGGCAATTTATCTTGCTGTTCGTGGTGATCTACAATTATTAAATCAATTCCCAGGGCTTTTAAATGTTCGGCCTCAACGATTGCGCTTATGCCGCAATCAACCGTTATCATTAAAGACACATTTTTTCCCTTAGCATAATCGCAGGCTTCTTTATTAAGGTCATAGCCTTCTTCAAGCCGATTAGGAATATAGCATTCAAGGTTATCTGTGAATTTTGATAGGACAGTATAAAGAAGAGCCGTAGAGGTAACACCATCTACATCATAGTCACCGTAGATGATAATCTTTTCATTATTTTTAATCGCCTTATTTATGCGAGTTACAGCTTTCTTAATACCTTTTAATTTATAAGGAGAATAAAGATCGTCCAGACTTCCTGCGAGGAAGCGTCGGCCTTCTTCCGGCTCTGAAATACCCCGGCCAACAAGAAGTGAAGCCGTAATTGGATTAATACCGAGGGCTCTGGACAAGCCTCTGCTTACGGACGCATCTATTTTATTTAGAGCCCAGAGCTTGTCCATCCAAGAATATTCCCCATAAGTCTATTATTTCTTATGCCATTCAACCAATATAGGCGCGGCTACAAAAATAGATGAATAAGTACCAATGATAATACCTATTAATAACAAGAACGCAAAATCATTTATTACACTGCCTCCAAAAAGATAGAGCGATAGAACCACTAACAATGTCGTAAATGATGTTATTACAGTTCTTGAGAGCGTTTCATTTATACTCCTATTGACAATATTACTAAAGTTTGCTTTACGCGTTAAATGCATATCTTCTCTTATCCTATCGAAGACAACAATAGTATCATTTAGTGAATAACCGATTATAGTCAAAATCGCGGCAATAATTGGTAAAGATAATTCTCTGCCGGACAGACTATATATACCGAGTGCTATAATTACATCATGCAAGAGAGCTATAACAGCACAAACGCCAAATTTAAATTCAAATCTAAAAGTAACATATATGCAAATCACTATCATAGCCAAACCTATAGCGATTAAAGCCTTATAGCGCAATTCTTTTCCGATTGCGGGCCCAATTTCTTCTACACGCACCGTCCGCGTCTGATTGTCTTTAAAATTTTCATTAATTGCCTGTGTTATCTTTGATGATTCCTGCCCTTCAGTCCTTATAATAATATCATTATCTTCTCCAAAGGTCTGAATAGTGGCTTTTCCCAAGTTAACACTCTTTAAAGCGTTTCTAACCTGGTTTATATCAGGAGCTTTTTCAAATTGAATTTGTTGGATAGTTCCTCCGGTAAAATCAATACCGAAGTTCTCAGCCCCTCTTTGAGCAAAAGCTACTAACCCGGTAATTATCACAATCAGTGAAAGTGTATAAGCTATTTTTCTTTTTCCTATAATGTCAAACTTTGATTCTTTCAATACGTTCAACATAGGAAGCTTCTTAAGAATCCTGGTTTTTATGGTTAGGAAATCGAAGATAAGCCGGGTAACAACTAATGCTGTAAACATACTCGCAGAAATACCAATCATTAATGTTAAACCAAAGCCCTTTATTGGTCCGGTTCCAATTTGATAAAGGATAAACGCGGTAAGAAGTGTTGTTAGGTTAGCATCGAAAATAGTAGAAAACGCTTTATGATAACCGGCCTGAATTGCGGGGCGAATACTTTTTCCTACCCTTAACTCCTCTCGAATTCTCTCAAAAATTAGTACATTAGCGTCAACGGCCATACCGATTGTTAGAATAATGCCCGCAATGCCGGGCAATGTCAAGGTGGCATCTCTAAAAGAAAGAGCTCCCATTATAATAATAATATTTAAGCACAGTGCGAAATTAGCAATTAAGCCCGCGAATAGATAATATACAACCATGAATACTAAAACCAATAAGCAGCCAATAATAGCAGCTGTGACACCTTTTTTTATTGAATCTTGCCCCAGCGAAGGACCAATTGTGCTTTCTTGCTCAATAATAATCGGTGCCGGTAGAGATCCCGCTCTTAAGATTAATGATAAGTCCTCAACTTCAGTTTTTGTAAAATTACCTTCAATAATCGGATTAGTATCAACTTCTACTTTCATTAGAGGTGCTGAATAAACCACATCATCTAATACAATAGCTAGTCTGCTAACAATTTTATTTTCTTCATATCTCTTAGCTGCCTGACCAGTCAATTGCCTTACTTTCTTTCTGCCCTTGGCATCAAAATCCAGTGAAACATGATATTTCTTAAACTGATCTCTATCCCAATTGGCAGTAATTAATGATTCCCCGGTAATCTCAGATGTTGCCTTTAATAAATAAAGTTGTCTAAAAGTTTCATCCTGTATTTTCATCTGACGGGAAATTAAAAATTTATATCCTTTGGGAACCAGGGAATCCGTCTTTGGATCACTTAATATTTCTCTTATTTCTTCTTTGCTTTCTTCGGGAAATATAACTGATTTAAAGATTGCTCCTTCTCTAGTTTGATCTTCCTTTATTTCAACTTTTTTAAGTATCTTTGTTTCTTTGTCTAAAGCATTAAGAGCTTGTTCGGTCTTCTGCCATGGGGCAACTACATTGAATTCCAAAAGTGCGGTTCTTCCGATTAAGTCAACCGCTCTCTCTCGATCTGCTATGCCGGGCAATTCAACTATAATACGATTTTTACCTTTAAGCTGAATAGAAGGTTCAGCCACTCCAAACTGATCTACCCTGTTTCTGATTATTTCAAGGGCTCTTTTGACAGCACCGCTTTTAGCATCATTGGGAAGCTCATCGGTGTCCACCTTAAGCACTAAATGCATGCCGCCTTGTAAATCCAAGCCTAGGTTAATCCTCTCCTGAGGTGGATACATCAGCCACAGGCAACTTGCAATCACCAAAATAACTATTACGACTTTCCATTTAAAGTTAGCAACCACGTTGATCCTCCTTAA
>CBDUVS010000017.1:0-14074 GCA_965370735.1 uncultured bacterium
GTTTACGTGTGGTTTTGTACGTTCAAATTTTTCCTTTGCCATCTTTTCCTCCTTATGGATTTGACAATAAAGACAATATTATACAACATTAATTTTAGTTTTGCAACAACTTATCTTGAATATTTTTTGGCACCTTTTGATAGTGGTGCGGCTCCATTGTATATGTTGCTCTTCCTGACGTCAATGATCTTATATCTGTCGCGTAACCGAACATCTGCGCGAGCGGTATACTTGCTTTTATTATTCGAACATTTTTTTTATGCTCAATCGATTCAATCTGAGCTCTTCTGGAATTTAAATCACCAACCACATCACCCAGATATTCATCAGGAGTAATTATTTCAATTTTCATAATAGGTTCTAAAATAACACATTTGGCATTGCGCAAGCCATCTAAAAGAGCCCTGGTCGCGGCCGAATCAAAAGCAATTTCAGTTGAATCAACTTCGTGCGCGGAACCACCAACTAAAAATATTTTGATATCCGTTACCGGATAACCGCTTAAAACTCCGCTTTGCGCGGCTGATTTAACACCACTTTCAATCGCGGGAATAAAATCTTTAGGTATTAAAGAACCTTTTAATTTATTTTCAAAGATAACACCGGAATTTTGATCTCCGGGTTCAAGTTTTAAAACCACATGTCCGTATTGTCCACGGCCGCCCGCTTGCTGAATAAACTTACCTGTTGCCGTAATGATTTCTATAATTGTTTCTTTGTAGGCAACTTGAGGTTTGCCGACTTTTGCCCGCACCTTAAACTCACGCAAAAGCCTGTCAACCAATATCTCCAGGTGTAATTCACCCATGCCGCGAATAACCGTCTGATTTGTTTCGTTATTGTAACTTACCTTAAAAGACGGATCTTCTTCTTCAAGCTTAGCTAACCCTTGATAAAGCTTATCTTCATCCGCTTTAGTCGCGGGCTCTATAGCCATAGCTATAACCGGCTCGGGAAATTCTATATTTTCCAATATAATCGGGCTCTTTTCATCACAGATTGTATCGCCCGTCTCAGTTTTTCTTAATCCGACGGCGGCAACGATATCGCCCGCGAATACTTTTTTTCTGATTTTCTGTTTATTGGCATGCATCTGTAAAATCTTGCCAATCCTTTCTCTGTTTCCTTTATTAGCGTTATATACACTTTCACCGGATATCAGAACTCCTGAATAAACTCTAAAAAAAGTTAATTTACCGACATACGGATCAGTCATTATCTTAAAAGCCAAGGCACAAAATTTTTCATCATCCTTAGCCAATCTTTTCTCAACTTTCTGCGATTTCGGATTTATACCCTTAACCGGAGGTACATCAATCGGAGAAGGCAAATAGTTACAAATAGCATCCATTAAAAATCGCACACCCTTATTTTTAAGAGCGCTACCGCACAAAACCGGAATTATATTATTGCTTATGGTTGCTTTTCTGATGACTTTATTAAGTTCTTCAACAGTTATCTCTTTGTGGTCTAAAAACTTCTCCATCAACGCGTCATCAAATTCAGCTAGCTTTTCTATTAATTCTTCTCTATGCAGTTGAGCTTCATCCAGTAAATCCGCCGGTATGTCAGTTTCAATGTATTTAAGCCCTAAGTCATCTTCGTATATTCTGGCTTTCATATTCAGCAAATTGATAATTCCCTGAAAGCCATCCTCAGCACCCAGAGGAAGTTCAATGGCATAGGCCGGCGCGTGAAGCTTCTCACGCATCTGCTTAATGGTTCCGTAAAAATCACATCCCATTCTATCCATTTTATTGATAAAAGCAATTCTGGGAATACTATATCTCTCAGCTTGCCTCCAAACTGTCTCTGATTGGGGCTCAACCCCTCCCACAGCACAAAAGATAACAACTGCTCCATCTAAAATTCTCAAAGAACGCTCAACTTCTATGGTAAAATCAACGTGTCCCGGCGTATCAATAATATTTACCAGTATATCTTTGAAGAAGCAGGTTGTCGCCGCGCTCGTAATTGTAATACCGCGTTCCTGTTCCTGCTCCATCCAGTCCATGGTAGCCGTTCCCTCATCTACTTCGCCCATGCGGTGAACACGGCCGCTATAATAAAGAACTCGTTCTGTTGTAGTCGTTTTGCCGGCATCTATATGTGCCATTATTCCAATGATTCTTGTATTCTCAAGCGCTACTTTTCTCTGCATTTCGCGACAGCTATAGTAACCTGTTAAAAAACCGGCTTTAAATTTACCATTTATAATGACTGAACGCCTTGTTGGCTTCAGCCATTTTATGAGTATCTTCCCTCTTTTTGACTGCCGAGCCCTGATTATTGCAGGCGGCAATTAACTCTTGGGCCAAGCGGTCTTTAGCGGGGCTTCCTTTTTTGGATCTTGAAAAATCTCTTAGCCATCTAAAGGCCAAGGAAATACTTCTTTCTTTACTAACCTCAATCGGCACCTGATAGGTTGCTCCGCCTATTCTGCGAGCCTTAACCTCTAAGATAGGCCTCACGTTATCAAGCGCTTTATTGAAAACTTCCAAAGGTTCTTTGTTAAGTTTTTTAGAAGCATCTTCCAGGGCTCCGTAGACAATAGATCTAGCCTTTGATTTTTTGCCATCCAACATCATCATATTGATGAATTTGGTTATGTAAATATTGTTATACTTCGAATCAATTATTAATTTTCTTTTCTCTGCTTTATGTCTTCTCATTAATTTATTCCTTATTTGGGCCTTTTAGTACCGTATTTCGATCTTGATTTTTTTCTATCTTGTACTCCGGCGGTATCCAAAGTACCGCGAACTATATGATATCTTACACCAGGTAAATCAGCTACCCGGCCGCCTCTTATAGCTACAATTGAGTGCTCTTGCAGGTTATGTCCTACGCCCGGTATATAAGCGGTCACTTCAAGGCCATTGGTAAGTCTTACTCTGGCAACTTTTCTTAAAGCTGAATTTGGTTTTTTTGGTGTCTGGGTTTTCACCTGAAGACAAACCCCTCTCTTCTGGGGGCACGCGTTCAACGCCGGTGTCTTATTCTTTTTCTTTATTTTTTTTCTGCCTTTTCGAATAAGCTGATTAATTGTAGGCATATTATTTCTTTTCCTTTTTTGGTTTTTGTTTTAAGTCCATGTTAATTTGGCGATGTTCGCTGAATCCTGTTCCAGCCGGAATCAGGTGGCCCATAATAACATTTTCTTTGAGAGCCTTTAATTCATCATGCCTACCGGCAGCCGCGGCTTCAGTTAAAACTCTTGTAGTCTCCTGGAAACTAGCCGCGGAAATAAAGCTTTCAGTACCAAGGGAGGCTTTTGTAATACCTAATAATATCGGTGTTGCTTTCGCCGGTACTTTGCCCTTAGCCTTAAGTTTTTCGTTTTCATCTTTGACTTTGACTTTATCAGCGTATTCTCCGATGAGAAAGCTGCTATCGCCGGAATCTTCGATTTTTACTTTTTTAAGCATTTGTTTAATGATAATTTCAATGTGTTTATCGTTTATTTTGACTCCCTGCAGTCTGTATACCTGCTGAACTCCGTTAACCAGGGAGCTCTGAAGTTTTTCTTCTCCGGAAGCCTCTAAAATATCATGCGGATCGGGATCACCATCGGTCAACTGCTCTCCAGCCTTAACTTTATCCCCTTTATAAACATTAAGACGTTTACCGTGAGGAATTATATAATCAATCTTGTCGCCTTTAGCTGG
Source organism: uncultured bacterium (assembly GCA_965370735.1). Lineage (GTDB taxonomy): Bacteria > Omnitrophota > Gorgyraeia > JAGLLT01 > JAGLLT01 > Kappaea. Next base: position 3,669 of record CBDUVS010000017.1, read on the forward strand.
AACAACAGATACTTTTCTTAGCCCTTTCTGAGATTCTTCAAGTTCAATTACACCTTCAATTTCACTGATTATTGCTGGATTTTTCGGTCTTCTAGCCTCAAAAATCTCAGCTACTCTGGGAAGGCCGCCGGTAATATCTTTAGTCTTAATTGTCTGGCGTGGAATCTTAGCCAGCATATTACCGGCCTCAATCTTTTGGCCTTTATCTACAACAATATGAGCTCCGGCTCCTAAAGGATAAAAACCGGCGATCTCATTCTTATCGTTTAAAATTACAATTTGAGGATGATAATCTCTTTTATGCTCTAATACTACTCTCTCTAATTTCTTTGTGGTTTCATTTAACTCCTGCCTTACAGTTATATCCGGTTTAATGTCTTCAAACTTAACCTTACCGGACACTTCAGCCAGGATAGGAATATTATAGTTATCCCACTTGACAAAAATGTCATTAGTTTTAACAGCTTGACTATCCTCAATTTTTATCTGAGAGCCTTGAGGAACCGTATATCTTTCAAGTTCGCGTCCGTGCTCATCATTAACACTTATCTGGCCGTTTCTATTTAAAACCACCGGATTTTTTTCTCCGCGCGGCTTTACAGTTCTAAGATTATGATATTTAACAAAACCATCATTCTTAGCTCTATGGTATGCCTGCTCAACAATCGCCGAAGCCGTACCGCCAATATGGAAGGTTCTCATGGTAAGCTGTGTACCCGGCTCACCAATAGACTGGGCGGCAACAATACCAACGGCCTCACCGGTTTCGGCATATCTGTGAGTAGCTAAGTTTTCACCATAGCATTTAATACACATACCGCATTTTGATTCGCAAGTTAGGGCACTTCTTATGGTTATGCTTTCTATACCGGCTTTTTCAATTTCATCAGCCTGTTCTTCATTAATTATATGGCCGGCTTTAACAATAGTTTTATCAGTAATAACATCAACTATAGTTCTTAAAGCAACGCGCCCGACAATTCTCTCTTTAAGGCTAACCACAACCTCGTCACGCTGAACTATAGCGGAAACGGTTATGCCCTTAATAGTACCGCAATCTTCTTCAGCGATGATTACATCTTGAGCGACATCGACTAATCGCCTTGTAAGGTAACCGGAATCAGCTGTCTTTAAAGCCGTATCAGCCAAACCTTTTCTGGCACCGTGAGTTGAAATGAAGTATTGCAAAACGCTTAGGCCTTCACGGAAATTAGCTGTAATAGGAGTTTCCAAAATGTCTCCTGAAGGTTTAGCCATAAGGCCTCTCATACCGGCTAACTGTCTGATCTGCTGCTGTGAACCTCTGGCGCCTGAATCTGCCATCATATAAATAGGATTGAATCGGCCGAGTTCTTTAAACACCTGATCGGAAATTTTTTCCGTCGCGTGTGTCCACAAATCAATAATTTTGTTGTGTCGTTCACCGTTAGTGATAATGCCTTCTTTGTATTGCTTCTTTACTCTCTCAACTTCATCTCTTACCTTTTTGAGAATCTCTCCCTTTTTAGTAGGTATATGCAAGTCAGTAACAGATATTGAAAGGCCTGCTTTGGTGGCATACTCAAAACCAATAGTCTTACATCTGTCTAGAAGCTTTGTGGTCTCACTGTGGCCTTTTAATCTATAACATTCGCTAACTACAGCGCTTAAATTTGATTTATCGAGAACTTCATTTACATACCTGAAACCTTCCGGCAAATCCATATTAAAAATAACTCTGCCGCAAGTAGTCTCTATCATCTCTCCTTTAATCCTTACCTTTATTTTAGCATGTAAAGCCAACTCTTCATCCTGATAAGCAGTCATCACTTGATCAAAATCAGAGAACATGCTGCCTTCTCCTTTGGCGCTTGATTCTTCTATCGTCAGATAATAACAACCCAAAACGATATCCTGTGTCGGAGTAACAATAGGGCTTCCGCTTGCCGGAGAAAAAATATTATTGGAAGCTAGCATTATCAATCGGCATTCCATTTGAGCTTCCATAGATAAAGGTACATGGACCGCCATTTGGTCGCCGTCAAAGTCGGCGTTAAACGGTGTACAGACTAATGGATGTATTCTGATAGCTTTACCTTCAATTAAAACCGGCTCAAAGGCCTGAATACCCAACCTATGCAAAGTAGGCGCTCTGTTTAATAATACCGGGTGCTCTTTGATGACATCATCAAGAATATCCCAAACTTCAGACCCGGCTCTTTCAACCATGCGTTTAGCACTTTTTATAGTATGAACATGGCCGCGCTCTTTAAGCTTCTTAATAATAAAAGGCTCAAATAGCTCAAGCGCCATTTTCTTTGGTAAGCCGCACTGATGCAATTTTAGTTCCGGGCCGACAACAATAACAGACCTGCCGGAATAATCAACTCTCTTACCGAGTAAGTTCTGACGGAACCTGCCCTGTTTACCCTTAAGCATATCGCTTAAAGACTTAAGAGGCCTGTTACCGGCGCCAAGAACCGGCCTTCCGTGCCTACCGTTATCAAAAAGCGCGTCCACAGCTTCCTGAAGCATTCTCTTTTCATTTCTGATAATAACTTGAGGGGCTTTTAATTCTAATAGCTTTTTTAACCTATTATTTCTATTAATAACCCTTCTATATAAATCATTCAAATCAGAAGTAGCAAATCTGCCGCCATCTAAAGGTACTAAAGGCCTTAAGTCCGGCGGAATAACCGGAATTATATCTAAAACCATCCAGTCAGGCTTATTGCCGGAACTTTTAAAGTTATCAACAATTTTTAGAACTTTAGAAAGTTTTTTTCTTGTAGCATCTGATTTTGTTTTCTTCGTATCCCTGCGAAGTTTTTGAACTAGTTTTGATAAGTCAGCTTCGGCCAATAGGTCTTTAATGGCTTCCGCGCCCATTTTAGCTACAAACTTATCTCCATATTGCTCCTGAGCTTCACAATACTTATCTTCACTTAAGAATTCACCTTTCTTAAGTTTAGTTTCACCCGGTTCAGTTACTACATAATCTTCATAGTAGATAATCCTCTCAAGCTGCCTAATATTCATCTGAAGTATCGCGGCTAGCGGCGAAGGCATAACCTTAAAGAACCAGACATGCGTACAAGGTGAGACCAGTTCAATATGTCCCATTCTTTCGCGTCTGACTCTAGAGTGAGTCACCTCAACTCCGCATCGGTCACAAATGATTCCTTTGTGTTTAATTCTTTTGTACTTACCACAATTACACTCATAATCTTTTGTGGGGCCGAAAATTCTCTCGCAAAAAAGGCCGTCTTTTTCCGGCTTAAGAGTACGGTAATTAATGGTTTCAGGTTTTCTAACCTCACCTTTGGACCAGTTTTTGATTACTTCGGATGAAGCTATCTTGATACTAATGGAATCAAATATATTCCTGTTATCTGCTAAGGAGATTCTCTCAGCCGGCATATATTTATTTCTTCCTTTCTGTTTGAACATCCAGGCCTAAGGCCTGAAGCTCTTTTATAAGGACGTTAAAGGATTCGGGTGTACCCGGTTGCAATGTGTTTTCCCCTTTAACGATAGTTTCGTAAATTCTGGTTCTTCCGATTACATCATCGCTCTTAACCGTCAAAAGCTCTTGCAATGTATAAGCGGCTCCGTAAGCTTCCAGGGCCCAAACTTCCATTTCACCAAATCTCTGGCCGCCAAATTGAGCTTTACCGCCTAAAGGCTGCTGAGTAACTAATGAATAGGGGCCTATGCTTCTGGCATGAATTTTATCATCAACTAAATGGATGAGTTTCATCATATATATGTAACCCACCGTAACATCTTGATCGAATAATTCACCGGTTCTACCATCTCTTAAAGCTATTTTCCCCTCGGGAGGCAAGCCGGCCTCTTTTAACTGTTTGACTATTTCCGCTTCACTTGCTCCATTAAAAACCGGTGTTTTAGCATTATAGCCAAGAATTTTAGCCGCCCATCCCAAGTGTGTTTCTAAAATTTGGCCTACGTTCATACGAGAAGGAACACCTAAGGGATTTAAAACAATTTCAACCGGTGTGCCATCCGGCAAGAAAGGCATGTCTTCTTCAGGTAAAATTTTAGCAATTACGCCTTTATTTCCATGCCGGCCGGCCATTTTATCACCAACAGATAGCTTTCTCTTGCTAGCTACATAAACACTAACTTTTTTAATTACTCCGGGAGGAAGCTCATCTCCTCTTTTAATTTTATCGATTTCGCGGTCATATTCATACTTAAGTTCTTGAAGTTGGTCTTCAAAAACATACTCTCTTTTTTTGATTTCTTCTTCAAGGCTTTTATTATCTTTTATCTTAATGCCGTTAATCTTGATATACTCAAGATTTTTAATTTGTTTTTCAGTAATTTTTCTATTGGCTGCTATAACCGTTTTTTTGCTCTTCCTATCAATAAAATCAACTGCTAATTTCTCACCGGCTAAGCACTTAAGGAGTTTCTTAATTCTCTGCTGCCTAATCTTGTCTTTCTGCTGCTCAATATTTTTTTCTACTTCTCTAACCTGCTGGTTTTCGAGTTTCTTTTCTTCCCGGCTTTTGGCTTTAGAGCTTTTTCTGACAAATTCTTTAACGTCAACGACAATACCTTCAACGCCGGGTGGTACTTTTAAAGACGCGTCTCTAACATCGCCGGCTTTTTCACCGAATATAGCTCTTAGAAGCTTCTCCTCCGGAGACAATTCAGTTTCGCTCTTAGGCGTAACCTTACCAACTAAAATATCACCGGGAGTAACTTCAGCTCCAACTCTGATTATACCTGTTTCATCTAAATCTCTCAGAGCTTCCTCTCCGACATTAGGAATATCGCAGGTAATTTCTTCCGGCCCCAATCTCGTATCCCTGGCTTCAATTTCAAACTCTTCAACATGTAGAGAAGTATAAATTTCATCTTTTACAAGTTTTTCACTGACAAGGATAGCATCTTCAAAGTTATAACCTCTCCACGGCATAAAAGCAACTAAGACATTTCTGCCTAAGGCAAGTTCGCCGTTTCTGGTTCCGGCACCGTCAGCTATTATGTCACCTTTTTTAACCCTTTGGCCAAGCTTTACAATTGGCCTTTGATTAATACAGGTTGAAGCATTACTACGTTCAAATTTTTTAAGTTCGTACTCTCTGTCGCCAATAACAATTTTATCCGCCTGAACTTCTTTTACTATACCGTCTTTATTGGCAACTAATACCGCGCCTGAGTCTTTGGCAACCCGAGCTTCCATACCCGTCCCCACTAAAGGAACTTCAGTCTCTAAAAGAGGCACGGCCTGACGCTGCATGTTAGAACCCATAAGCGCCCTATTGGCATCATCATGCTCTAAAAACGGAATTAAACTCGCGGCTACACTAACCAGCTGCCTGGGCGAAACATCAATATACTGGACTTCTTTAGCGGAAGCCTCTATAAAATCATCCTTAAGTCTAGAAAAAACTAATTTACCCGTAAAATATCCCTTTTCATCAATGGGAGCATTGGCCTGGGCAATAATATACTTATCTTCAATATCAGCCGATAAAAACTCAATTCTATTAGTTACGCGCCCTTTTTCTACCTTTTTATAGGGTGTTTCAATAAAACCAAATTCATTAACTCTGGCATAACAACTCAATGAACAAATAAGGCCGATATTGGGCCCTTCAGGTGTCTCAATGGGGCAGACGCGGCCATAATGAGAATAATGAATATCCCTGACTTCAAAACCGGCTCTTTCCCTGGATAAACCACCGGGGCCTAAAGCGCTTAATCTTCTCTTGTGGGTTAACTCTGCCAACGGATTAGTCTGATCCATAAATTGGGATAACTGACTGCGGCCAAAGAAATCTTTTATAATACTGGATATTAACTTGGAGTTAACCAAATGATGCGGCATCATAGTTTCTTTATCATAAATATTCATTCTTTCCCTGGCGGATCTTTCAATTCGCGCCAAACCGACTCTGAATTGATTCTGTAGTAACTCAGCCACAGTTCTAACTCTTCTATTGCCCAAATGATCAATGTCGTCAACTTGGCCTTCGCCGTTTTTAAGGTTAATTAAATATTTTATACCCTTAATTAAAGTTGCTTTATCGAGAGTGCGCTTATTTAATGATGTATGTAAATCTAATTTTCTATTAAGGATGTACCGTCCGACTTTACCTAAATCATATCTTTTTTCATCAAAGAATAGCTTTTCAATTAATGATTTAGCGGCCTCTTTTACCGGTGGGTCTCCGGGCCTTAACTTTCTATATATTTCCACTAAGGCTTCATCGAAAGAGTGGCTTTTATCTTTCTTTAAAGCTGTAATTATTTCACCTGTATCAGTATCAAGAATTTCCAGGCTTTTTATATTTTTCTTTAATATTTTCTCAATGACTTCCTGGGTTATAGTATCCCATTTAAAGGCTATAATCTCATCTGTTTTTTTATCTTTTAAGTCACTTGCTAAAAAACTGCCTTTTATCGCGTTTAAGTGGTCTCTGTCAACTTTTTTAATCACTTTAGTTTCATAAAAAGCATTGATAATATTTTCATCGCTAGGATAGCCGAAAACTCTTAAAAGTGTAGTACTTAATATCTTCTTTCGCCTATCAATAGTTACATTTAAGACATCATTTATATCAAAGCTGAATTCTATCCAGGCTCCGCGATAAGGAATTATTCTGGCAGAATATAACTTTTTACCTTTAGGATGAATATTCGACTCAAAACAAACACCTGGAGATCTGTGAAGCTGACTAACAATAACTCTATCGGCTCCATTTATTATAAAAGTACCGGTAGAAGTCATCAGAGGCAAATCGCCCATATAAACTTCCTGTTCACGCGTTTCCTGATGTACGCGTAATCTCAACTTGACCCTTAAAGGCGAAGCAAAACTTGTACCTCTTTTGCGAGATTCGTCTTCTGTATACTTTGGTTTTCCTATAGTAAATCTCATAAATTCCAACTTACAACTACCATCAGAGCTTTCAATCGGAAATATCTCTGTAAAAATCGACTCTAAACTATAGTCGTTATCTTTAACGGCAATACCAACAGATAGAAACTTTTTATAGGCCTCCGTCTGGATATCTACCAGATTATTCGGCTCTATCCTATCAGGTATCTTTGCGAATGTTTTTTGTTTATGCATACTTTTTTAACCCACTATCGTTAAACAGTTTTATGTAGTTTAACTACTTAATTTCAACACCGGCACCCTGAACTTCAAGTTGTTTCTTGAGCGTTTCGGCTTCTTCTTTAGTTACACCTTCTTTTACCGGCTTTGGAGCTTGATCTACGAGATCTTTAGCTTCCTTAAGGCCTAACTGGGTAATCGTTCGGACTTCTTTAATTACCTGAATCTTTTTATCACCCGCGCTGGTGAGAATAACATCAAAGCTTGTTTTCTCCTCAACCTCCGCGGCGCCGGCTACAGGAGCTCCCACAGCCGCAACCTGCATAGCCTGAGCGGAAACATCAAATTTATCCTCCATGGCTTTAACTAAATCGGAAAGCTCAAGAACAGTCAGCTTTTCAACAGCCCCAATTATTTCTTCGGCTTTTTTAGTAAGTTTAATATCTTTCGGCTCTTTCTTTTCTTCTACCGTCTGTGTTTTTTTCTCTTCGGACATTGTTACTCCTCCTTGTCTTAATTATTACTTTCATTATTTGGTTGTTCTTCTTGTTCTTTCGTGTCTTTCGTGGCTGCAGTTGTCTCAGTAGCTTCTTTAAGTGTTTCTTCAGTTTTTACTTCTTCCTGAGCAGTCTCAGTAGAGGCTTCTTGAGACTCTTCAGGTTTAGCCTCAGCCGCGACTTCAACCTCCGCCGGGGCTTCTTCTTGTTCCTTCTTCTTAGCTACCTCATTTAAGACAACAACAAAACCTTTTATTATTTGGCCTAAAGCACCCACAAATGAAGTTATGGGTGACTTCAATCCGGTTACTAACATAGTTAGTAACTCTTTATGCGACGGTAATAAAGCTAATTCCTTAACTTGGCCGCCGGCTAAAACCGCCCCTTCAATTACCCCGCCTAAAATCTTCAGGCCTTCCGCGGTTTTAGAAAAATCAACTATAATCTTTGAGGTAGCAATAGGATTATCACCGCAGAACACAAATCCGGTAGGGCCATCTATTAAATCAATTAATTGCTTCTTCCCCGCTTTCTCTAAAGCTAACCTACAAAGGGTGTTCTTGACTACAAAATAACTGCTCTGATTATCAGCTAACCTGGCTCTCAAATCGTTTAACTGTTCGGCCTTTATTTTACTAAAATTAGAAAGAATAATATTCTCGCTACCCTTAATGCGGTTACTGATCTCATCAACTATAAATTCTCTTTCCAGTCTTCCCATTTTCTTACTCTTTTTTTATTAAATGTTAAGCCGTATGCCGCTACCCATTGTAGTTGACATAAAAACTGATTTTAAATATGTACCTTTGACGGCTGCCGGCTTTGCTTTCTTTATTGTCTCAATAACTAAGCGTCCGTTTTCAATTAAAGCTTTTTCATCAAAAGATACCTTACCTATTGCTAAACATATGTTGCCGTCTTTAGCGGTTTTATACTCAACTTTTCCACTCTTCAACTCCTTGACGGCTTTGGCAATATCTTTAGTAACTGTACCCGCTTTAGGAGAAGGCATTAACCCTCGGGGCCCTAAAATTCTTCCCAGTTTACTTATATCCCTCATCATATCCGGCGTAGCTACAACCGCGTCAAAGTTTGTCCAACCGCCGCTAATCTTTTTAACCAGATCATCAGCACCCACATAATCAGCTCCGGCATCTTTCGCGTTTTTGACATCTTCACCTTTGCAAAAAACCAAAACTTTAATATCTCTGCCGGAACCATTAGGCAGGATAAGAGTTCCTCTTATAAGTTGCTCTGACTGCTTGGCGTCTATACTTAGATTAAAAACCAATTCTACACTTTCATCGAATTTTGCCTTAGGCAATTCCTTTAAAAGAGCCGCCGCTTCTTCAAGTGTATACTGTTTATTTTTATCTATAAGTTCAATACTTTGTTTTTGTTTTTTAGTAAGTTTAGCCATCTTTATCCCTCAACCTCAATACCCATACTTCTGGCGGTACCTTTAATAATCTCTACGGCCGCCTCCAGATCTCTGGCATTTAAATCTTTCATTTTCGTATTCGCGATTTCCTCAAGCTGAGCTCTGGTAACTTTGCCGACTTTTTCTTTATTAGGTGTACCTGAAGCCTTAGCTAAACCACACGCTTTTTTTAGGAGAACAGAACTAGGCGGACTTTTAATTTTAAACGTAAAACTTTTATCTTCATAAACTTCAATTACAACGGGCAATATTAAACCCTGTCTATCTTTGGTTATTTCATTAAATGATTTACAAAAATCCATAATCTTAACGCCATGCTGGCCTAAAGCGGGGCCAACGGGAGGCGCGGGATTAGCCTGTCCACCGGGAACGTGTAATTTTATGATAGATTTTACCTTCTTTGCCATCCTTTATATCCTCTCTACCTGCCAATAATCAAGTTCTACCGGAGTCGATCTTCCAAATATTGCTACAGCTACTTTTAGTTTCCCCTTTTCCGGATATATCTCTTCGACAACACCACTAAAATTAGTAAAGGGGCCCTCTTTGACTCGTAAAACTTCCCCTTTTTCAAAAACCACTTTAGGAACAGGTTTTACTTTCTTTTCTTCCGTCTGCCTTAAAATCGCTTTAATTTCCGACTCTTTTAAGGGCACCGGTTTTCTGCCGGCTCCGATAAATCCGGTCACACCTGAAGTATTCTTTATCAAATACCACGCATCGTCCGACCAGGCCATTTCCACTAATACATACCCCGGATAATAATGCCGTTTGGTAATCTTTTTTTTACCAAGCTTAGTAATTTCAGATACCTCTTCAGTCGGAATCAATACCTGGCTAATCTTCTTGCGAAGATCGTCGGTGTTAATCTGCGCTTCAAGATTAGCTTTAACTTTTTCTTCTTTACCGGTTAATGTATGAATAACATACCACTGCATGGCCATAATTTAATATCCTCGTATAATGTACCTTGTATCAAGACGTTCGCGTTCGCTCACTCTTAGAATTAAGACACAGGTACAAAGTCACCAGTCACAAGTAAGAAATACTAAACAAACTCTAATTTTAATCTTTCGATACTGCTCAGGATTGACCCTAAGTAAATTGAAGGGTCAAATCTGAAATATTCTAAACTTTAGGTGTTAATGTTCTTTTTTTCGCCTTTTGTTTTTTATTTTTGCCCTTAACCCTAAGCTCTTAGCTTTTTTGCTTGCTTGTGCCCGAAAGGGTATGACTTTGTACTTAGTTTTTGTGACTATGGTCTGTATTTGTTATTTTTGTTTTTTTACTTATGACTTATGACTTCTGACTTTACACTTGTATCTTGGCTACTTTATGAGCATTCCCATCAATTTAGAAAGTACAAAATCGCAAAGTCCGATAAAAACAGCTA
>CBDUVS010000018.1:0-13909 GCA_965370735.1 uncultured bacterium
AAAGTCCCAGTTTAGTCGAGTACTTACTTGGGGCGTATGGCGGCTCCAAATTTTTGTCACTGGCTAAAAAAAGCGTATTTAAAGAAGAAAGTATGGAAAATTTATTGAAAAATGTTTATTATTCGAAGATAAAAAACCTCGACGAATTTGAAAGAAGCTGGATTAATTATATAAAGGAGAATTATTAATCTTGCGGTTTACTAAAGTAAAGTTAATTATTTTTAGCCTTTTCCTGTTAGTATTTGTAAATTTTGATCTTTGTTATGCTCACGATCACCAAAAGATAAGAAAGAATTTACCGCAAGCGCTTCAAAGAATGCACTTTATCATTTATCACAATGACAAGTCTTATGCTAACAAAGTCAGCTGGAAAGCGGAGTATAGCTATAAAAAAATAATCAGGCATTTTGGCATAGATGGCTTTCGGCCCTGGGAAAAGAAAAATAAGTGCCGTATATATTTATTTGAAAACAGAGATGATTACATAAAGTTATCAGAAGCTCCTTCGTGGTCAGGAGGATGCGCGATGGATAATCCTCCGAGATTGTTTATCTATAAGGGCGCGCCAAATCTTATTGAAAACACATTGCCCCACGAAATTACTCATTTGATATTTCATTTATTGATTCCCGGGGAAAGAATTCCTTTATGGTTGGATGAAGGTATGGCTCAATATGAAGAGAAAGACTGGGATACCGGGTATATTAAGAGGTATTTGAAAAGTCATGTTGATGAGGGTGTGTATATTCGCTTCGATGAACTTTTTTCTTTAAGAAATTACCCGAACAATCAGGAGAAATTAACTCTTTTTTACGCGGAATCAGCCAGTATTATTGATTACCTCAGAAAGCAGCAAATCGCTTCTTTATATGGAAATTTTATTTTAAAAATAAGACACGGAAAAAGCGTTGATGAGGCTCTTAAAGAAACGTATCATCCAAAGTTTAAAAATGGAATAGCTGATTTAGAAAAATATTGGCTTAAATATATCCAAACCAGATACTAAAATGCATAAGAAAAAAGCTTTTCTAATAGATGGATCATCTTTTTGTTATAGAGCGTATTACGCTATTAAAGCCTTAAGCAATTCAAGCGGCAGGCCTACTAACGCGATTTACGGTTTTGTAATGATGCTTAATAAGATTATTGAAAGTGAGAAGCCTGATTATCTGGCTATAGCTTTTGATGTAAAGGAGCCTACCTTCAGACATAAACGCTATGAAGCTTATAAAGCTCATAGGCCTCCAATGCCGGATGAATTAAGCAGCCAATTGCCGGTTATAAAAGATGTTATGGGTGCTTATGGCATACCTATTTATGAATTGGCCGGTTATGAAGGCGAAGATATTATTGCCGCAATTACCGAGGAGCTTAAAAAAAGCGATATAAATGTATTTATCGCCACCGGTGACAAAGACATTATGCAATTAGTCGATGATAAAGTTAAAGTTTATAATACGAATAAGGACGGACAGGTTTTCGATATAGCTAAAGTTAAAGAGAAATTTGGGGTAGAACCAAAAAGAGTAGTTGATATAATGGCGCTTACAGGTGATAAAGTTGATAACGTGCCGGGAGTGCCGGGGATAGGCCCTAAGACCGCTCTAAGTTTAATTAGCGAATATTCATCGGTCGATAATCTTATTAGGAATGCCGATAAGATTAAAAATAAGCGTATCTCAGAATTAATAATTAAACATAAAGACGACGCTTTACTATCAAGAGAACTGATTACAATAAATAAAGAAGCGCCACTAAAGATTAAAGTGGAAGATTTAGAAATAAAAAAACCGGATACAAATAAGCTCTTTGAAATATATAAAGAACTGGAGTTCAGAAACCTTCTGAAAACATTCGCGCCTGAGGTTAAAAATGAGGGCAAGTATACGATACTTAAAGGGCTAAAAGGCCTGGAGAAACTAATTATCCGGCTAAAGAAACAAAAAACGCTTTCTTTTGATTTTGAAACCAATAGCCCCAATCCCCATAAGGCGGTGCCGGTGGGAATAGCTTTTAGCTATAAAGAAAATAACGCCTGCTATCTTCCTTTAGTAAGCGGCGACTATATGCCTCAAGGTGGAGTTAAAGTAAAAGATGCCATGAACGCGTTAAAAAATGTTCTGGAAGATGAGAATATAAAGAAGATTGGACAGAATATAAAGTATGAATATATCATATTAAAACGCTATGGCATTAAGCTGGCGGGTATCTATTTTGACACTATGGTAGCTTCGTATGTGCTTAATCCCTCCAAGGCGAATCATAATTTAGACGATATCAGCTTAGAATATCTGGGCTATAAAATGACTTCATATGCTGAATTAGTGAAAAAAGACAAAAAGAAAGAAAACTCCATAACGGAAGTACCTCTTAAGGAGTTGGCCGACTATGCTTGCGAAGATGCCGATGTTACATATAGGCTCCATAAAGTACTTGAAGATAAGCTTAAGAAAATGAGTCTCTGGAAGTTATGCGAAGAAATTGAGATGCCTCTAATTGAAGTTTTAGCTTCTATGGAAATGAACGGGGTTTCTGTTGATGAGAAGAAGTTGAAAGAGCTTTCAAAAGATATATCCGCGTCCATAGCGAAAATTAAAAGTAAAATAATTGAGATTGCCGGAATTGAATTTAATTTAAATTCACCTAAACAGTTAAGCGAAATTCTTTTTAGTAAATTTAAATTACCGGTTATCAAAAGGACAAAAACGGGTTTTTCTACAGATGTTGATGTTTTAGAAAGGTTATCAGGCGAACATGAATTACCGGGAGTAATATTAAAATACAGGGAATTAGCTAAAATTAAATCAACATATACCGATGCTTTATGCAACTTGAAAGATCCAAAGACGGGTAAAATACATACCTCTTTTAATCAGACAGTGACTCAAACCGGCCGCCTGAGCTCTTCAGGCCCCAATTTGCAAAATATTCCGATTAGGAGCGATTTGGGTAAGAGGATAAGGGAAGCTTTTGTTCCTTCAGAAAAAAAATATTTATTTCTTTCAGCTGATTATTCTCAAATTGAATTAAGAATCTTAGCTTATTTTTCGCGTGATAATGCTCTAAAGAAAGCATTTAGAGACAATTTGGATATCCACTCGTATACAGCAAGCTTAATATATGATGTAGATATAAAGGACGTAACGCCTAAAATGAGAAGTATAGCTAAAACAGTCAATTTTTCCGTTATATATGGGGTAAGCGCTTTTAGTTTATCAAGGGATTTACACATTAATATTAAAGAAGCTAAAGAATTTATAGATAATTATTTTAAGAGGTACCCTCAGGTAAAAGCCTATATCGATAAGATAATTAAGGAAGCCGAGGATAAAGGTTATGTTAAAACACTTTTTGGCAGAAGGCGCTACATCCCCCAGATAAAGAGCAGCAATATCCAACAAGTAAATTTTGGAAAAAGAATAGCTATTAATATGCCGGTACAGGGAACAGCCAGTGATTTGATAAAGATAGCTATGATTAATATTTATCGTAAACTTATTAATGAAAAGACAAAATCTAAAATGATTTTGCAAATTCATGACGAATTAATTTTTGAAGTATATGACAGCGAGATAGAGAAGCTGAAGAAAATTGTAAAAGACGAAATGGAAAACGTAGCTAAATTAGATGTTCCGATTGCGGTTGACATAAAAACGGGTAAAAATTGGGCTGAGTGCTAGAGGATGATATGAAAATCATAGGTATTACAGGCAGTTTTAAAACCGGCAAAACGACAGTTTTGAATATTTTTAATAATTTAGGCGCCGAAGTTATCGACGCCGATAAATTAGCTCATAAACAGTTGACTAACGAAGAGGTTGTTGGGGCAATAAGAAATCATTTTCAAGATTTAGCTGAAGTTGTAGAAAAAAATGTTGTCAATAGAAATAAGTTGGCACAGATTGTATTTAATAAACAAAGCGAGCTTAAATGGTTAAATAATTTAATTCATCCCTTGGTAACTAAAGATATTGAAAATCTATTAAAAGAGATTAAAGAAAGAAATCCTAAAGCTTTGGTGGCAATTGAAATACCGCTTCTTTATGAAGCTGATATGGCGTATTTGGTTGATAAAGTTGTTGTTATCTCGGTTGACCGTCAGACACAGATGAAAAGAGCTCTGAGAGAAGGGTTTCCCCGCCAAGACGCGCTAAGGAGAATAGAATCTCAATTTGACATATTAAAAAAAGAGGAATGCGGAGATTTTGTTATTGATAATAGCGGTAGTTTAGAAAATACTAAAAATCAGGCCGGAAAAATATGGAAAAAAGTAAATGAAGAATGAATTTAGGCGATTAATTTATAGATTGGTTTGGACAATATTTTCCCCTCTTGTTTTCTTGCCCCGATAAATCCAGAGGATTTCCGGGACTCAGTCCTTGAAATCGCTGGACGATTTCTAAGGGCGAAAACACGCAAGGGGGATTCCCTCGAAATTTCAAAGAAATTTCAGGGACTAAAACCTGGAAATCCTATGGATTTCTCAGAGTAATTCGTCCGCTTGAGGCGGACTCATTAAAAAACAAAGGAGTAAAACATGGTAACAAAGCAGGTAAGTAAACAAACACATGAAGTTGATATTGAAAAATTAAAGAAAATGAAGATGACTGAATTAAGTAAACTGGCGCATGACATGAATGTTAATGATGTCGGCAATCTTAAAAAGCAGGAATTAATTTATAAAGTATTGCAGGCTAGCGCTGAGAGAGCGGGCAATATGTTTGGAGAGGGGGTTTTGGAGGTTTTACCCGATGGTTTCGGTTTTTTAAGATCACCAAACTATAATTATCTTCCGTGCCCGGACGATATTTATGTTTCGCCTTCACAAATAAAGAAGTTTTCTTTAAAGACGGGCGATGTTGTCAGTGGCCAAATACGCCCGCCAAAAGAAGGAGAAAAGTACTTTGCTCTTTTGAGAGTGGATGCGGTTGATTTTGAGGCACCTGAAAAGTCTAAAGATAAAATTCTTTTTGATAATCTTACGCCTCTTTATCCGGATGAACGCTTTATTTTAGAGACGGCCCCGGAAGAAATATCCATGAGGATTATGGATATGCTTACCCCCGTAGGAAAGGGCCAGAGGGGTTTAATTGTAGCTCCCCCTTATAGCGGGAAAACCGTTCTTATGCAGAAATTTGCCAATAGCATATCCCAGAATTACCCTGAGGCGGTTATGATAGTATTGCTAATTGATGAAAGGCCTGAAGAGGTAACTGATATGCAGAGGTCGGTCAAGGGTGAAGTTATAAGTTCAACCTTTGATGAGCCGCCGGCCAGGCACGTACAGGTAGCTGAAATGGTTTTAGAGAAAGCAAAAAGATTAGTTGAAAGAAGAAAGGATGTTGTGATACTATTAGATAGTATAACTCGTCTGGCTAGAGCCTATAACTCGGTTGTACCTCACTCGGGAAGGATTCTTTCAGGGGGGGTTGATGCCGCTTCCATAGAGAAGCCAAAAAGATTTTTTGGGGCCGCCAGGAACATTGAAGAAGGCGGCAGTTTAACTATAATAGCTACGGCTTTAATTGAAACGGGCTCTCGCATGGATGATGTTATTTTTGAAGAGTTTAAGGGTACGGGTAATATGGAGTTGACTCTGGATAGGAATTTGTTTCAGAGAAGGATTTATCCGGCAATTGACATTAAGCGTTCTAATACGAGAAAAGAAGAACTGCTTTATGATCCTGAAGAGATTAAAAGAATATGGATTTTGAGAAAAGCTCTTACGGAGACCACTAGCTTGGAAGCTATGGAGCTTCTGATTAAAAAGATAAAGAAGACCAAGAGTAACGCGGAATTTTTGTTAACTTTGAATAATGTTTAAAAAGAGGCAAATGTCCCTTGCTTAGGGCAAGGGCTAAAGGAATTTCCGTCTCGAAAGATATCGCAAAATTCTTTTCAATAATTTTGCGACTCTCGACGGAATTAATTCGGGCATATCAGTTATGTGCACACTACATGTTCCATAACAGATGTCCTCATTAAGGAGAATAGTAAAATGAAAGATAAATTGCATCCGGGATACAAAGAAACAACGATTACATGTGCCTGCGGCAATGTAATGCACACCCGCTCCACTAAGGAAAATATCAGAGTGGAAATTTGCAGCAAATGCCACCCGTTTTTTACCGGTACGCAAAAGATAATTGACTCTGCCGGGCGAGTTGAGCGCTTCAATAAAAAATATAGTAAGAAAAAATAATTATGATAAAAAAACTCCAAGAGCTCGCCGGCCGCTTTGATAAGATTGAGAAACAGATGTTGGACTCTGAGGTTATATCTAACAGCAAAAAGTATCAAGCTTTAGCTAAAGAAAGAGCTAAATTAGAAGCGGTGGTTGTCAAATATAAAGAGGTCAAAAGTAATGAAAAGGAGATTAGTGAATTAAAAGAAGTCCTTCGCGACAAAGAGGCTGATAGGGATTTCATTGAACTTGCTAAATCTGAAATAGATAAGCTTCAGAATAAAAACAGCGGACTCAAGCAGGATTTAGAAAATTTTCTCTTGGAAAAAGAGGAAGGTTTTAGTAAGAATATTATTATGGAAGTCAGGGCCGGTACAGGTGGTAGTGAAGCCGCCTTATTTGCCTCTGATCTTTTTAAGATGTACGCTAAGTATGCTCAATCAAAAGGTTATGAGGTGGAAATTCTTGATTCGCACCAGACGGCTGCAGGCGGTTTTAAAGAGATAATTTTTTCTATTGAAGGTTCCGGAGCCTATGGATTTTTTAGGTTTGAAAGCGGCACGCATCGAGTCCAGAGGGTTCCCGCTACAGAAACTCAAGGAAGAATTCATACTTCAGCGGCTACTGTTGTAGTTTTACCTGAGGCCAAAGATGTAGACTTAAAAATCGACCCTGCTGATTTAAGAATAGAAACATATCGTTCGTCGGGGGCAGGCGGCCAACATGTAAATGTAACTGATTCCGCGGTTAGGATTACCCATATACCTACTAATACTGTGGTAAGTTGTCAGGATGAACGTTCTCAGATAAAGAACCGGGCTAAGGCCATGAAGGTTTTAAGAGCAAGGCTACTTGATAAATTAAAAGAGGATCAGCGGAAAAAAATCTCCCAAAACAGGAAATTACAAGTCGGCACAGGTGACAGGTCGCAAAAAATCAGGACTTATAACTTTCCTGACAGAAGAGTTACCGATCACAGGATTAATCTTACTCTACATAAGTTAGAAAGTATTCTTTCCGGTGAGTTGGATGAGCTTATTCGGGCATTAAGCTTAGAGGATAGAAATCTATCGCTTAAAAACATTTCATCTTAAAAAATGAATAAAAAAATTATTATTTTAATTATAGCGGCTTTTATCATAGCCGCTATTACCAACTATAAGGTTTTTGCTGATGAGGTAATCAGGCAAAATCGTTTGAGTATTTTAAATAAGATGAAAAACAGTACAGAAATTGAGCAGGATAGCCGCGTTTACAGAACACAACATTTCAATGTATTCACAGATGAAAAGAGTATAGAAGCGTATGATATTAACAGCATAAAAAAACTTCAAGCGTCTATGTTGCGTATTTGTTATATATTAGAAGAAGCTTATGCCGCATTCGAGTTAATGATTGATGAGAAAAGTCGTGGAAAATTTGATGTGGCTATTTTGGCACCGGAAATATATATGAAACAATACCAAAAATCAGACGCGTATCATATATATTATACCGGATCAAGAGTTTGGATATGTGTTCCTCGCGAAGCAATGACCGATCCTTTGGGGAGTTTTGATAAAGATATTGGCAGTCTTTATTGGGTCTATACAAATATGTTTTGTTTCGCAAAATGGGGGAGTAATATGGCGGGGAGTGGCGCAGATGAATTTAGTAATTATTTCAGAGAAGTCGGGCAGGCAACTTCAAGATGGGCTAATACCTTTACTGACGAAGAAAAGCAGCAGATTATTAATAAGATAGATGTAAATTATACGTTTCTTTTTAAAAAATACCCCGATATCTTTATCCGCAAAGAAGTAAATAAAGTATATATGAAATGCGGGTGGTGCCATAAAGAAATTGATATTACCGAAATAAGAAAAGGTTCCAGGATTAAATGCCCCCATTGCGAAAAGACGATTACGGTTGAATAGAAATGATGAATATGAAAATTAATTCTCTGAGAGATATAAAAAATTATGTAGTTGAAGTTTTAAAAAAAGCCGAAATAGAAGTTTGCTCAGAAGAAGCTGAAATACTTATTTGTGAAGCTTTTGATATTGACAGGCTGCACATATATACAGAAGATTATAAACCAAGCGCAAAGCAATTAAAAAAGTTATCAGTTTGGCTGCAGAAAAGAAGCCGACATATACCATTAGGATATGTTATTAATAAGGCTTTTTTCTATGGAAATGAATTTTATGTTGATGAGAGTGTTCTTATTCCCAGGTGCGAAACGGAAGTATTAGTTAACTCTATTCTTAAGCTCTTTAAAGACAACGAGTTAAGAGGTAAAATGATTGTAGACGTAGGTACAGGATGCGGAAATATAGCTATTTCATTGACAAAACACCTAAGTAGTTGTAAAATAATGGCTACCGATATTTGCCCTAAAGCCATATCTGTCGCAAAGAAAAACGTAAATAAATTCGGTTTAGAGGCAAATATTGCTCTTTTACAGGGTGATTTATTTGAATCTCTTGAAAATTACAGAGGTAAAATTGATGTTATCGTCTCTAACCCGCCATATATAAGTCAGGTTGAAATGGATCTTCTTTCAAAAGAGATAGAACATGAACCATATATAAGCCTTTGCGGCGGCAAGAGCGGCCTGGGTTTTTATGAAAGATTTTTTCAAGAGGCAGCTGATTATTTAACTAACGAAGGCCTTATGTTTTTTGAAATAGGATATAATCAAGGGAATAGTGTGCGCGCTTTATGTAAAGCGTCAAGCAGTTTCAGATTTCTAGGAATTATAAAAGATTATAGGCAGCTTGACAGAGTTATCTGTTGTAGAAAGAATTAAAAATATCTATGGATAAAATACTGATTAATGGCGGCAAACCGCTAAAAGGTGAAGTAGTTATAAGCGGAGCTAAGAACGCTGTATTGCCTATATTGGCAGCAACGTTATTAACTGAAGAGAAGTGTACTATAAACAATGTGCCGCAAGTAGTTGATGTTCGTACTTTAATAAAAATACTGAAATCTCTGGGGCTCAAAATTGTTTCCGATAAAGATAAAATAGAAATAACTCCGGGCAATTATAGTAATTATACCGCTCCGTACGAATTAGTTAGTACCATGCGGGCTTCAATTTGCGTTTTGGGCCCTCTTTTGGCTAAGCTTAAAAGAGCTAGAGTTTCTATTCCGGGAGGCTGCGTTATCGGCTTGAGGCCGATAGACCTCCATTTGAAAGGACTAAAGCGCCTCGGAGCTAATATTGAATTTAAACATGGTTACATTGATGCCAAAACCAACAAATTACAAGGGAACAATATATATTTAGGCGGGTCTTTCGGTTCTAGCGTATTAGCTACAGCTAATATTATGATGGCAGCTGTTTTGGCCGAGGGGCAAACAGTTATTGAGTACGCTGCCTGTGAGCCCGAAATTGTAGACTTGGCGAATTTCTTAATAAAAATGGGAGCTAATATTACAGGCCATAGTTCACCTGTGATAGTAATAGAAGGTGTAAAAAAACTTCATGGAGCAAAGCATACGGTAATCGGTGATAGGATTGAAGCCGGGACATATATGATAGCCGCGGCTATGACTAAAGGTGAAGTTATTTTAAAAAATAGTTGTTTGGCGCACCTCGGGGTAGTTATTGATAAATTAAGAGAAGCCGGAGTCAATATTGATAAAGCGGATGGTATTATCAAGGTGAGTAGAAATGCTGAATTAAGGCCTGTTGATGTTACCACTTTGCCTTATCCGGGCTTTCCAACCGATTTACAGGCTCAGATGACAGCTTTTTTATCTCTGACTAACGGCATAAGTGTTGTAACCGAGAAAATATATCCCAGTCGCTTTATTCATGTAAGTGAATTAAACAGAATGGGAGCTGATATATTTATTGAAGGGCCCAGTGCTATTATAAGAGGGGTTAAATCTTTAAGTGGTGCTCCGGTAATGGCATCGGATTTAAGAGCATCCGCGGCATTGATATTAGCTGGATTGGCCGCTGAAGGAAATTCTGAAATATCAAGAGTTTACCATCTGGATAGGGGATATGAAAGAATAGAGAAAAAACTTTCAAAATTGGGAGCGGATATAAAAAGAATTAAAAGTTAAGTAAAAAAACTATGGAAAAAAATAGGTGAAGAAAGAATTTGGGCAGCATTATCCCCACTTGTTTTCTTGCCCCGATAAATCCAGAGGATTTCCGGGACTCAGTCCTTGAAATCGCTGGACGATTTCTAAGGGCGAAAACACGCAAGGGGGATTCCCTCGAAATTTCAAAGAAATTTCAGGGACTAAAACCTGGAAATCCTATGGATTTCTCAGGGTAATTCGTCCGCCTGAGGCGGACTCATTAAAAATAAAGGAGTATGATTTAAAATGGCGGTAAAAATAAGACTAAAAAGAATTGGCTCAAAGAAAAAAGCTTTTTATCGGGTTGTAGTTGCTGATGAAAGGGCAACCAGGGATGGTAGAGTTATTGAAGAGTTGGGAAGCTATGATCCAAATCAGACTTCTCAAAAGGTAACTATTAATATAGAGAGAGCTAAATATTGGGTTGGAAAGGGCGCTGTTGCCACCAAGACTGTAGGCAATATTTTAAAGTCTCAAAACATTCTTTAATATATGTTGCGAATTGATGTAGTAACTATTTTCCCAAAAATATTTAAAGCGGTTGTAAATGAAAGCATAATTAAGCGCGCGCGGGAAAAGAAAAAAGTTTTAATTAACATTCATGATTTGCGAGAATACGCGGACAACCGTCATAAAAAAGTGGATGATAGGCCATTTGGAGGCGGCCCCGGAATGGTAATAAGCCCGGTTCCGGTCTTTAAGGCTGTAAAAAAAATTAAGGGCGGAAGTAAAATAGCCAAAGTAATACTTTTGACTCCGCAGGGGAAAAAATTAGACCAGAAGAAAGTTCAGCTGTTATCAACTAAAAAAAGGTTGATTTTCTTATGTCCGCATTATGAGGGTATAGATGAAAGAGTCAGGCAAGAATTGGTTGATGAGGAAATATCTATAGGAGATTATATTCTTACCGGCGGAGAACTGCCGGCGCTGGTTATTATAGATTCAATTACGCGTTTATTACCGGGAGTTTTAGGTGATAAGGATTCCATCAAATCGGAGTCATTTATAGATAATTTACTTGAATACCCTCATTATACACGTCCGGCAAATCTGGAAGGTATGAATGTACCGGAAGTATTGCTTCGCGGTAATCATAAGAAGATAGAACAATGGAGAAGGCAGCAATCGGTATTTAAAACCAGGAATAAAAGGATAGATTTATATAATAAATATTTAAAAGAAAATAACAGTGATAAGTAATTATTAAGGAGGCTAAAAAATGAACAAAGTACAATTAATTGAAAAACAACAATTAAGAGACGATATGCCTCAATTTAAGGCGGGAGATTCTCTTAAGGTGTATGTACGAATTAAAGAAGACGAAAAGGAACGTTTGCAGATATTTGAAGGTATTGTTCTGGGAACGAAAGGTGCCGGAATAAAGAAGACTTTTACTATTCGCAAAATTTCTTACGGGGTGGGAGTTGAGAGAACTTTTCCTTTGTATTCACCGAATATAAAGAAAATTGAATTAGTTAAAAAGAGTAGAATGAAACGTGCCAAATTCTACTATCTAAGAGATAGGGCGAGTAAGAAATTTAAAGTAGAAGAAGAAAGAAGCCGATAAGGGTTTAATATTTTTAAATTTTTTGATTAATTATTATTGCTTTTTCAATCTGGTGCGAAACTTGGTTGCAGTTACAGAGCGGTTTTTTAAGATTCGATTTATAACCCTTTAATCAAAAGATGTATATAAAAAAAGCGGTGCAAACATATTTAAATGATCTTTCATCCAAAAAACCGGCTCCCGGCGGAGGCAGCGCGGCCGCGCTTATGGGAGCAAGCGGCGCGGCTTTAATGTTAATGGTGGCTGAATTTTCTCAAAAAAATCAACAAGTCGCGGCTATCACAAAGGAAGCTAAAAAGATTAAGGTGGATTTAGCGGCCTTTGTAGATATAGACGTTAAAGAATATAAAAAAGTCGCTTTAGCGTACAAGAAACCCGCCAAAACCGCGGCTCAAATAATATCTAGAAAACATATAATAAGACAAGCTTTAATTTCAGCTTTAAAAATATCCGAAGATGTTTGCAATCTTTGCTTTAAAGGGATAAAATTGAATATGAGGCTTGTGAAAATAGGCAATAGAAATTTAATAACAGATACTGCTATTAGCTCACTCTTTTTTGAGGCCGCTTTTAAAAGTTCTTTTTATAACATTAAAATAAACTTAAAATGCTTAAAAGATATAAAATTTGCTCAAGCTGAAATTGCAAAATATGAAAAGCTGGAAAAACAAATGGAAAGTTTAAGAAAAGAAACATTAAAAAGCGTGGATAAATATCTATGAGCGCGAAAATATTAGATGGCAAAATTATAGCCGCTGAGATAAAAGGTGAATTAAAAAAAGAAATAGCCGGCCTGAAGAATAAATTTAACTCTTCAATAAAGCTTGTTTCTCTACAGGTTGGTAATAATAGCGGCATAGAGAGTTATCTAAAATCGCAAAAGAACTTAGCAAGCGATCTGGGAATTGATTTTGAGGCTGTATCTTTAGACGAGGCAACGGATAGCCGGGTGTTACTTAAGCATATTAGGGGCCTTAATAAGAATAAGGATGTCAATGCTGTAATCTTACAAAGGCCGCTGCCCGATAAACTTGATTCTCAGGAGCAGGAAGAAAAATTAGCTTTTGAGCAGCAAATATCAGCGGAAAAAGATGCCGAAGGGCTACATTTAAAAAACTTAGGCAGTCTTTTCTACGCGGCAAAATTAAAGCAATGTCTTTGGGAAAAAATTGCTCCATGTACAGCTCAGGCTGTAATGGAGATTATTAGGTCAACCGCGTTAGGAATCCGCGGTAAAGAAGCGGTTATAATTGGACATAGTAAGATAATCGGAAAACCTTTGTCATTAATGCTTCTTAATGATTTCGCGACCACAACCGTGTGTCATATTGCTACTAAAGATATTAAAAGCCACGTAGAAAAAGCTGATATTTTAATTAGTGCCGTAGGTAAACCGGGACTTATAAAAGGTGCTTGGATAAAGGAAAATTCTATTGTTATCGATGTGGGAACGGCCAGGGTTGACGGGCACCTAAAAGGTGATGTAGAATTTATAGCCGCAAAAGAAAGAGCCGCTTACATTACACCTGTTCCCGGAGGAGTTGGGCCCTTAACTACCGCCATGTTAATGAAAAACGTTGTAAGGTTATTCGCGAATAGTCATGATAAGAAAAATATCTGATATATTTAAAGAAAAAAAAAGAACTCTCGGGTTTGAATTTTTTCCTCCTAAGACCCCTAAAGGCTTATTGAAGCTTTACGAAACCGCGCATTTATTAAAAGATTTAGAACCTGACTATTGTTCGGTTACATATGGAGCCGGGGGCAGCACAAGAGATAAAACCATGGAAGTGGTAGATGAACTGCAAAAGCGTTTTGGTTTGCCGGTGATGCATCACTTGATTTGCAATTGCCACAGCGTAACTGAAATTAAACAAATATTAAACCGTATGCGGGAGAGAAATATCCGCAATGTTTTAGCTTTATATGGAGACTTACCGCAAGGTGAAAACATTTTCCCTGAAGATAAAAGAGAGATAAAATATTGCTATGAGTTGTGTAAAATCTTAAAAGCCTATGATGATTATTTTTGTGTCGCTGTTGCCGGCTTTCCTTATGGACATATAAATTCCCCC
>CBDUVS010000019.1:0-12533 GCA_965370735.1 uncultured bacterium
GCGTATTCTATAGAACGAGTTTCTCTGATAACCACAACTTTAATCTGGCCGGGATAATCAAGCTCTTCTTCAATCTTTTTAGTTATCTCTCTGGCCAAACCAACAGTCTCTATATCTGAAATCTTATCCGGCAAAACCATAATTCTTATTTCTCTACCCGCCTGTATGGCAAAAGATTTCTGAACACCATTAAAGGTATTAGCGATACTTTCAAGATTGTTCAAACGTTTGACATAGCTCTCTAAAGTTTCTTTTCTGGCGCCAGGCCTCGAAGCGCTAACGGCATCAGCCGCCTGGGTCAAAACAGCATAGAGTGTTTTAGGCTCAGCGTTTTCATGATGGGCCTCTATAGCATGAACTACTTGATGTGACTCACCGTATTTTTTAGCCAGGGCGGCGCCTATCTGATCATGTGAACCTTCAACCTCATGATCAACCGCCTTACCTATATCGTGTAAAAGTCCTATACGTCTGGCCAGCTTAAAATCAGATCCTAATTCAGAAGCCATGATACCCATTAGAAAGGCCACCTCTTTAGAGTGTTGTAAAACATTCTGTCCATAACTTGTTCTATATTTGAGTTTGCCTAATAATCTAATAATCTCAGCGTGTAATCCGTGGACGCCGGCGTCAAAAGCGGCTTTCTCGCCTTCTTCCCTGATGGTAGATTCCATTTCTTCCTTAACTTTTTTTACAACCTCTTCTATTCGAGCCGGGTGGATTCTTCCATCAGTGATAAGCCGTTGTAAAGAAATGCGGGCGACCTCGCGTCTGACCATATCAAAGCCGGATAAAGTAACCGCGCCCGGTGTATCGTCAATAACCACATCAATACCTGTAGCCATTTCAAAAGCCCTGATGTTTCTACCTTCGCGGCCGATAATCCGGCCCTTCATTTCATCGTTGGGTAAACTGACAACACTAACCGTTGTCTCGGTAGCATGATCCGCCGCGCATCTTTGAATTGCCAAGCTAATTATATTCTTAGCTTTTTTCTCAGCTGTATCCTTAGCCTCATCTTCTATATTCTTTATCATTATGCTGGCTTCATGCCTGACATCAGACTCCATGCGTTTTAATAAAAGATTCTTGGCCTCCTCAGCGCTTAATCTGGAGATACTCTGAAGCTTCTCTTTTTCTTCTTCAAGAAGCCTGTTCAATTCAACGCCTTTTAAATGGACACTTCTTTCTTTTTCTTGAATTGATGTTTCTAACGCGACTACACCTTTTTCTTTCTTATCTAAGATGTCAACTTTTCTATCAATGTTCTCGTCTTTTTGCGCGAGACGTTTTTCAAACTGCTGCAATTCCTGACGTTTTTCTTTAGTCTGTTCTTCAAAATCTGATCTTATACGATAAAGAAGGTCTCTACCTTCAAGTTCAACTTCTTTTCTTTTTGCTCCTACTTCTTTTTCTGCTTGGCTCAAAATCTGAGTTGCTCTATCTTCAGCTCCTCTTACTTTACTTTCAGCCATAAACTTCCTGATAAAATAGCCGATTAAAAGAAGCATTACGGGAATTGCTATTATTAAAATTTGTTTTAAGATTGGATTTCCAGTTAACATATCTATACAAACACCTCCTTAGCTTGATATTCATATCGAGCATTTAGTGAAATTATAAATATTCAGAAATTTATTGGAAGTTGATAGATATTAATTAAAGATAATCTCTTTAACCGCGATATCGTGTGATGAAGTGGGTATATTATCGACTAATTGAAAGTCGAAAGCTAAGCCAATAGTGAGCGCGTTTTCCGGAATATTAGAAAGAAATCTGTCATAGTATCCTGTGCCGCGCCCTAAGCGATAACCTCTTGAATCAAAAGCCACGCCCGGCACTATAATTAAATCTATTTTTCTTAACGAAACAGGCCTGACAAAATCACTCTTTGGTTGAAGTATTCCATAGGGACCCTTACTTAATTCCTTATCGAAATCTATCAGCAATGATGCGATTAATTTGTTTTGGCTTACCACTGTAATAGGTACTGCTATTTTTTTCCCACTTTTAAGTGAATCTCTAATCATTTGTTCCGTATCAACTTCAAAATCTTCTGAAATATAAAACATCACTGTATCCGCTTCTTTAAATTTCTCATGCGCATACAGCCTCCCCTTGATTTTTTCGCTCTTCAATCTCCTTTGTTCTTTATCCTGACTTCTTAGTTTCTTAAGAAGTTCCTGTCTTATTCTCTTTTTCTTTTCTTTAACATCCACAAGCTTATTATATACTAAAAACGGGCAGTGTCAAGAAAATACCCGAAACGCGCTAAATAACCTCTTCCAGAGCGCTCATAATCCGGCTTGTTGCCCCTTTTAGGCCTTTGAGGCATTTATGTGAATTTTCCCCAACTTCTTTATTTAAAGCCAGTTGCGATAAAAGTTCCCTGATTTTCTCTTCTAACTCCACCTCATTACTAACTACCAGGGCCCCATTTACCTTAAGCAAGCTCTCTGCCAGGTAACGGCAGTTATCCACATGAGAACCGATAATAATCGGTTTTGAAAAAATAGCCGGTTCTATAAGGTTATGTCCGCCTATTTTAGCCATAGTACCGCCTACGAAACAAACTTCCGATAAACTATAAGCCGCTTTTAACTTACCCATAACATCTAAAATTAAAACATCAGCTCTCAGAGCCGCCTCGCCCCGCTGCGCACTGTAACTGGTATAGGTTAGATCATTCTTAGCCACTAACTGCTTGATATACTCAGCCCTTCTTATATGGCGCGGCGCAAGGATAAGTTTTAATGTTTTAAACTCGCTTTTAAGCTTGCTATAGGCCTTAATTAAAATGTTTTCCTCCGGATAATGGGTGCTGCCGGCACAGATAAGGAGGTCATCATCATTAATGTTAAAAACATTCTTTATCAATTCCTGATCTTCTTTAACATTGGCTGCCTCAATTATATCAAACTTAGTATTACCGATAACCCTGACCGCCCTTTTATCGGCGCCCAGTTCTATTATTCTCTTAGCATCATCTTCCGACTGCATCATAAAGAATTTTACTTTCTCAATTAACCTTCTAATAAACCATCTACTGAAAAGATAACCGCGATATGACCTCTCGGATATACGCCCGTTAATAAAAACTACGGGGATTCTACTTTTACGCAGGCGGGATAATAAATTAGGCCAGAGTTCCGTCTCGACTATAATAAACACTTCCGGCTTTAGAAGACGAATAACTTTTCTAACAATAAAACTTAAATCTAGAGGTAGATAAATAACACTCGCCCTACCTTTGGTGATTTCTTTCGCGCGCGAGTTACCGGTAGGCGTTACGGTTGAAATGACAATCTTTTTTCCGGGATACTTCTTTATAAGGGCTTCAACCAACGGTTGAGTACTGTTAGCCTCACCGACGCTGACGGCATGAATCCAAATGACTTCTTTTCCGCTCAGGCCTTTAAGTATACTATTAGGTATAACTCCCAGGCGCATCATAAAACCCCGGTGAAATTTCCGCTTTATAATAAATAAAGGTATATACAAAACTAAAAAAACAATGAATAAGAAATCATAGAGAATAAACATAACTTTCTCAGGCTCTGGGATGGGCCTTGCTATAGACCTCCTTTAATCTCTGGGTTGTAATATGGGTATATATCTGAGTAGTGGATAAATTCGCGTGGCCTAAAAGTTCCTGAACTGAACGCAGGTCAGCTCCTCTATCTAAAAGATGAGTCGCGAATGAATGGCGCAGGCTATGAGGCGAAATACCTGTCTTATTACAGAAAACCTTTATATATTTCTCAACGATACGCCTGATGGTTCTTTGATTTATTCTGCAACCCCTTTTATTTAAAAAAACTACGCGGCCGCTTTCACTCGCAGATGCAACTTTTTTATCTAAATATTGTCTTACGGCTTTTAAAGCACACTCTCCTACGGGAAGCAGCCTTTCTTTCTTGCCTTTACCTCTGACTTTTATAACCCCGCCAATAAAGTCAATGTTTTCTGTATTAAGGGCAACTAATTCACCTACACGCATACCGGTTGAATAAAGCGTTTCTAAAATAGCTCTATCTCTTAAGCCAATTTCAGTATTCCTGTCCGGAGCTTCTAAAAGTTTTATAATTTCATTTTCGGTTAAAAAGTTGGGGAGTTTTTTTTCCTGTTTGGGAGTGGCCAGGCTAAGGGCCGGATTAGTCTCAATGAAATTTTCCCTGACACAAAACTTAAAAAAAGACCTTAAAACGGCCAGTTTTCTGGCAACTGTCGCTCTGGCATAGTTCTTTTTTTTTAAGAAGGCTAGCCAGGTTCTTAACTTTAAATGAGTTATATCCTTTAAATCCTCTAAATTACTAAAGGCGGCAAACTCCTCTAAATCTTTATGATAATTTAAAAGAGTATAATTGGAAGCATCCTTTTCAACTTCTAAATAATTAATGAATTTAATTATATATCGTTTCATAAGACACTTTATTCGTCCGGCAGTTTATTGCTGATATGGGTGCATTTAGGATAGTTGGTGCACCCATAAAACATCCTGCCTCTTTTTGAGCGGCGCTGAACAAGCCGGCCGTCACAGCCTTCCTCCGGACAAGTAACTCCGGTATCCAGAGATTTGGCATTTTTACACTTGGGGAAACCGGAACAACTCAAAAACTTTCCGTGGCGAGACCACTTGATAACCATAGGCAGCCCACATTTCTCACAGACTTCATCGGTCTTGATGACTTCTTTTTTGACATCCCGCATCTTAACCTTGGCTACATCTAAATCTTTGGCAAAAGGGACATAAAATTTACTTAATAACTCTCTCCAGCCCAAATTTCCCTGCTCAACTTTATCCAGTTTTTCTTCCATTTTAGCTGTAAACTTTTTATCCAGGACATCAGGAAAATTCTCCATTAATAAATCGTTGACCAATATACCTAATTCAGTCGGCGTAAGTGAACGTTTCTGGCGCTCAACATAATGTCGTAAAATTAATGTCCTGATGGTCGGCGCGTAAGTCGAAGGCCTGCCAATACCTTCTTCCTCTAAAGCCTTAATGAGACTAGCATCAGTATATCTTGCCGGCGGCTGGGTAAAGTGCTGTGAAGGCATTAGTTCTATTAAATTAAGCGCCTCACCCTTTTCCATATCAGGCAAGAGCTTACTTTCTTCGTTTTGCTCATTATCCTTAAAGACTTTCATGTAGCCCTCAAAAATTATTTCTAAACCCGTGGCCTTAAAACTACAGTCATCCGCTTTAATGATAATTGAAGTCAGAAACACCTGAGCCTCTTTCATGCAAGCGGCCACGAATCGTTCCCAAATAAGTTTATAAAGTAGAAATTGTTCTTTAGATAAATGTTTTTCAACACTTTGCGGCGTGTGCCAAACTGATGTCGGCCTAATACTCTCATGGGCTTCTTGGGCGCTCTTTTTAGATTTATAAACCCTGAATTTCTCAGGCAAAAACTCCTCACCGAAAGTCTTGGCGATATAATCACGCGTCTGCGTCTGAGCTACATTGGAAATAGCCACTGAGTCGGTTCTCATATAGGTAATTAAACCCGTACTGCCCTCTTCATCCAAGCTAATACCTTCATAGAGCTTCTGAGCAATAAGCATAGTTTTTGAAGCTGTATACCGTAAAGTATTAAATGCCGCTTGCTGAAGGCTGCTGGTTATAAAGGGCGGCTTGGAATTTCTTTTTTGAGTTTTTTTACTAACACTCTCAACTACAAAATCAGTTGTTTTAAGCCTAGAGGTTAACTCTACTGCTGTTTTCTCATCTTTTATCTCGGCATTCTCATTATTTATCTTCTCTAATTTGGCGCTGAAGGTCTTATTCTGATTTTCTTTTTTAGATAAGTCAGCTGTTAACTGCCAATATTCTTCTTTTACGAAAGCGTTTATTTCCCTCTCGCGAACTACCAAGATATTTAAAGCTGCTGACTGTACTCTACCGGCACTTAAACCCCGTCCGACCTTTTTCCAGAGAAGAGGACTTAACTGATAACCAACTATCCTATCTAAAATACGCCTGGCCTGTTGGGCGTTAACTCTATCAATATTAATTTCACTTGAATGCTTAAAGCCATCCAGGACAGTATCCTTAGATAACTCATTAAAAACTACCCTTTTGATTATCGGGCCTTTTTTAACTATATGGGCTATGTGCCAGGCAATGGCTTCCCCTTCTCTATCAGGGTCGCAGGCCAAAAAGAGAATATCTTTGCCTTTGGCGCTTTTTTTGATTCGGGCGGCAATCTTACTTTTACCTGTAATTATCTTATACTCAGGCTCAAAACCATTTTCTATATCAACTCCTATTTGACTTTTAGGAAGATCTCTAAGGTGCCCACCGCAAGCTTCAACTTCATAATCATTATTTAAAAACTTGCTGATTGTCTTGACCTTTGTAGGTGACTCAACGATCACTAGATATTTAGACAATTTACTCTCCCGTATTAAGTTTCTTGAATTTACCGCTGGAGGCCTGCTCTATAATGCCTTTTACTTCAAGTGCTGTTAAATTATCCTTAAGCCCTTCTTCTCTACCGTTAAAGCAGATAACCAGTTCTTGATAAGTTCTGGGTTGAAGGCTTATCAGTTTATACAAGCTCTCCTGCGTCTTTTTAGATTGCGGCTCAAAAGTGGCCATATGGATATCTTGGGTAATTGTCGCACTTTTTGGAACATATTGCAAATATTTTTTAACTTCGGGATTTAGTTCCTCTATAATATCCTGAGCGCTTTGAATAAGAATAGCTCCTTGTTTTATGAGTTCATTTGTCCCTAAAGACGAGAAAAACCCGGCTCTATGAGGTATGGCAAAAACATCCCGGCCTTGCTCCAAAGCCATATTAGCTGTAATCAGGGAACCACTTTTCTTTCTAGCTTCAACAACCACCACCCCTAAAGATAAACCGCTGATAATTCGGTTTCTTCGGGGAAAATTATATCTATAGGGTGGGCAGTTTAAGGGAAATTCGGAAATCACTGCTCCACTTGAAATAACTTTATTATAAAGCAATTCATTTTCAGGCGGATATATCTTTAAAAGGCCGCTGCCTAAAACAGCCAATGTCCGTCCTTTGGCAGAAAGGGCGCCCTGATGAGCCCGGGTATCTATACCCCTGGCTAAGCCGGAGATTATCGTAATGCCTTCTTTGGCTAAATTGATACTTATTGTGCGGGCCATTTTAAGGCCGTATTCTGAAGACTTGCGTGAACCAACAACTGCTAAAGACAACTTGTCTGTTTCTAAATAGTAACCTTTAACATATAAAACTATGGGCGGGTCGTGAATCTGCTTTAGTATGGAGGGATAAGCGTTATCCTGGATAGTAATGATATTAATTTTATGTTTGTCTATTAAATTTAACTCCTGCGAAAGAACCTTTGACGAAGGGAAGGTTATTATTGCCCGAGCTGTTTTAAAATTTATACCTGAAACGCGCCCAAGCTCAGCCGCGGAAGCTTTAAAAATATCGGAGGGAATTTTATAATATTTAAGTAATTCGCGGACATTTAAAGTGCTCAGGCCCTCAATCATATTTAAGGCAATTAAGTAATCTCTAGACTCCATTATCTACTTTAGGAAGATGATTTATGACCTCTTGGGCCGCCTGTTCTATCGAAAGGTTGCTAGTCTCAATTATGCAATCAGCCATTTCGTAAAAAGGCTTTCTTTTTTCTAATAATTTTTCTATTTTTAATTGGGGGTTATCTACATTTAAAAGCGGGCGGTGTTTCTGGCCTTTTATTCTTTGATAAATTACTTCAGGCTCCGCCTTAAGGCAAACTAACAGCCCTGAATCTTTCATGAGACTAATATTTTCCCTATCGATAACCACTCCCCCTCCGCAGGACACCACTTGATTATCACTAAGCCCAATTTCCTTTATGGTTTCTTTTTCTATTTTTCTGAAATAATCTTCACCGCTGTCTTTAAATATATCGTTTATACTGCGGCCCTCTTTTTTTTCAATAAGCTCATCTATTTCAATATATTTTAAATCAGTGGTTTTAGAAATTTCCTTAGCTACGGCTGTTTTGCCGCTGCCC
Organism: uncultured bacterium; assembly: GCA_965370735.1. GTDB lineage: Bacteria > Omnitrophota > Gorgyraeia > JAGLLT01 > JAGLLT01 > Kappaea. The sequence goes on from CBDUVS010000019.1 coordinate 8,014, forward strand.
ATAAAACCCACTATATATAAATTCATTTAAAAGCCTTTGATTTGTTCTAAATAAGATTTATAGTTTCTCTTGGTTTCACTTACTGAGTCACCGCCGAACTTCTCAAGAAACAGCCTCGCCAATTCAAAAGCCACAGCTGCCTCAGCAACTACAGCCGCGGCCGGTACAGCCGTTATATCGGCACGCTCTACTTGGGCTTTAAATTTTTCTTTGCTTTTTATATCAACCGACTCCAGCGCTTTTTTCAAAGTAGGTATGGGCTTCATGGCGCAGCGCGTAACAATCAGCTCTCCGTTAGACATACCGCCTTCTATGCCCCCGGCGTTATTTGATTTACGGAAAAAGCCCTTCTTCTTATCATAGAAAATCTCATCATGAACTTGTGAACCCGCTTTTTTCGCGACTCCAAAACCAAGGCCCACCTCTACTCCTTTTATTGCCTGAATTGACATAAGAGCGCCGGCTAATACGGCATCTAATTTTCTGTCATAATGCACAAAAGAACCTATTCCGGGACAAACCCCGCTTACAATAACTTCAAAGATACCGCCCAAGGTATCTCCTTCGTGTTCAATTTTACTTATTTCTTCCTTCATTAATTTTTCCGCGGCCTTATCCGCGCAGCGTAACTCAGAGTTTTCGGCTTTCTGAATTATATCTTCCAATCGCAAGTCTTTTGTGTGGGCATCCACACCGCCTAAAGCGATTACGTGTGAGGCAACCGCTACCTGAAAATGGCTTAAGAATGTCTTAGCTACGGCCCCAACCGCCGTTCTCATGGCTGTTTCTCTAGCTGAAGCCCTTTCAAGTACATTACGAATATCATCCTGATTATATTTAAGCGCTCCGGCTAAATCGGCGTGGCCCGGCCTGGGTTTAGATACAACACAAAGTTTATCTAAAGAGCAGTCTCTATTTTTAATTATCAACGCTAAAGGGCTTCCCAAGGTAAAACTGTTACGAATACCGGATAAGAACTCTACCTTATCGTTTTCTATACCTTTAGAGCGTGGGCCTCTGCCATAACCGGCCAGCCTTCTTTTTAATTCACCATTAATAAAGGTCTCGTCTATCTTAAGGCCTGAAGGCAGGCCTTCAATAATTGCCGAGAGGCATTTTCCATGAGATTCTCCCGCGTTCAGATATCTTAACATAACAACCTCCTAAAAAAATCCATTTTAACTTTTTTAAAACCGCTACAGTCCGTATAAAAAATTGGTAACAACCGCTACAATCTGATCCTGCCATATAAAAACCACTAAAGCTGCCGCTGAAAGAAAAGGCCCATAAGGAATAATATGGTCCTTTTTAGTTACAAGGATAATAAGTCCGATTATTGAACCTAAAAAGGGCGCTAAAATAAAAGTAATCAGAGTCCCCTGAATACCTAAAAAAGAACCGATTAAGGCCATCAAGGTTACATCGCCTAAACCCATACAGCTTGCCTCTTCCTCATTATCAAACTTCTTCAGTAAATAGAAAACCTTGCCTCTTCTTTTGTAAATAGTCGCGATCACATCAAAAAGGATAAAATTGAAAATTATAATAATTAAATAAATCAGGCCCCCTCCAAAAATAGCACCGGTAAGTGAACTGATAATAGGTTTTTGTAAAATATCCCCGCAGACACCTATGCTCTGGCCGGCTTTAATAACAAAAATAAGAAGTAGGGCGCTCACAGATACGCTGTCAGGGATGAATTGATATTTAATATCAATAAACGAGGCAACAATTAAACTTGAAAAAAATACCATCCCCAAGAGAAAGTCTAAACTTAACCCGCAACACCAAAAAAGATAAACAGCTAAAGCCCCGCTTATTAATTCCACCAGCAGGTTTCCTATGAAAATAGGTTTTTTGCAATACCTGCATTTACCTTTTAAAAGAATAAAACTTATAATGGGAATATTATCAAACCATTTCAACGGCTTATTACAGCTGGCGCAATGTGAAGCCGGCCGTATTATAGATTCATCTTTGGGCAGCCTGTAAATACAGACTCCTAAAAAACTGCCTAAAATTAACCCAAAAATTAAAACTACAATATACGCGAATATCATTTTATTTTCTTAAGCTTTATTTCTAACTGTATGTTTTTTATTTAAATTCTACCTTTCAAAAAACTACTTAAGGCCCGTTTATAAAGTTTTACAGAAGGCCTTTTATTAGTCCAGATTTTAAAGGCTCTGAGGCCCTGATATAAAAGCAAACCCTCTCCATTTAAAATCTTAAGGCCTCTTTTTTTAGCTGCCTTTAATAAAACCGGCTCTTTGGGGTTGTAAATTAAATCACAAACCAGAGTTCGCTTATTTAAAAGCTTAACATCAATTACCGCGCTATCTTTCTTCTTAAGGCCAACTCCGGTAGCATTAATAAATAGATCTGCTTCAGATAAGGAAATTTCTGTTTTCTTTTTATCCCCTACGCGAACTGTTATCACATTCAATTTGGGATAATATTTCTTTAAAGATAAAGCTAAACCAAAAGCCGGTTTATCCTTAATATCCTGGATATAAATTACCTTGGGTTTTTTTTGGGCCAATGAAAAAGCTATAGCCCTGGCTGCCCCGCCGGCACCCATAATAAAAATAGATTTATTTTTCACATCAAACGCCGCGTCAAACTTAAGCGAATCAACAAAGCCGTCAGCGTCAGTGTTATAACCGGTTAAATTTCCGTTTTTATTTATAACTGTGTTAACTGCTCCTATATTTTTGGCTTGACGGTCTATTTTATCCAGATATTTCATGCAGGTTTGCTTATGAGGGATAGTAATATTAACCCCGGCGATATTAAGAGCCCTTATAGAGGCTATAGCTTCTTTCAGGCAATTCGTTTTGACATCCAAAGCTATATAGCAGGCATTAATGTCCAAGGCTTTAAAAGCCGCGTTATGCATGGCGCACGAAGCGGTGTGTTCTACCGGATGGCCCAGTAAAGCATAAATTTTGCTATGTCCGTCTATTTTTAATTTCATATATTTATTCTAAGGTTTTATTTCTTTTCACTGAAAAAAAGAACCTTGTTTATAGCATTAATATATGCCTTGGCACTAGCTTCAAAAATATCAGTACTTGAACTCTTAGCAATTATTTCCCGGTTCTTAAACCTTACTTTTATAACCACTTCTCCCAGTGCGTCCTTGCCCCGGGTAACAGATTGTAAGGCGTAATTTATTAATTTCCCTTTTGATTTTACTATTTTATCAATAGCTTTATAACACGCGTCCACCGGGCCGTCGCCCGTCGCGTGAGCTTCGTAAGTTTTTCCTTTTGACTTAATTTTGACATCGGCCATAGGCGCCTTATCCGTTTCAGAAACCACCTTAATATTTAATAATTGCCATATCTGAGGCGCCTGGGCTATCTCACCTTCAATAATAGCCCGTAAATCTTCGTCATAGACTTCTTTTTTCTTATTGGCTAATTGCATAAATTTCTCAAAAGCATCCTGTAATTCCGTTTTATCCAAGTCAAAACCCAACCGTTGCAAGCGAACCTTAAAAGCATGCCTGCCGGAATGGCGGCCTAAGACTAATTTGCTTTCTTTAAAACCCACATCTTCAGGTTTCATGATTTCATAAGTGCTTCTTTCTTTTATAACACCATCTTGATGTATCCCCGACTCATGGCTAAAAGCGTTATCACCTACAATAGCTTTATTGGGCTGCATCTTAATACCCATTAGATGACTTATTAGTCGCGAACTCTTATATAACTCTCTGGTTTTAACAGAGGTCTTAACTTTGTAAAAGTCTCCCCGGGTCTTGATAGCCATAACCACCTCTTCTAAAGGAGCGCTACCGGCTCTCTCGCCAATACCGTTAATGGTACACTCTATCTGCCTGGCGCCATTTACCACAGCAGCTAATGAATTAGCTGTAGCCATTCCCAAATCGTCATGGCAATGCGTACTGATAATAGCCTTATTAATATTAGGCACATTATCTTTTAAATGCCTAATCACCTTGCCATAATCCTCCGGAGTAGCATAGCCGACAGTATCGGGAATATTCACAGTTGTGGCCCCGGCATTAATTACCGCCTCGACAACCTGGGTCAAAAACTCCAAGTCCGTCCTGCTGGCATCTTCCGGTGAAAATTCTATATCGGCCACTTTACGCTTGCCATATTTAACAGCTTCGACAGCCAGTTTTAATATTTCATCCCGGGCTTTTCTTAACTTATATCGCATATGTATTTTGGAAGTGGCCAAAAAGATATGGATACGTTTTCTCTTGGCCTGCTTAATAGATTTGTAAGCCGCGTCTATATCTTCTTTTTTAGCCCTGGCCAAAGCGCAGATTATCGGTTTCTTGATTTCCGAAGCAATATTCTTTACCGCCTTAAAGTCAAGGTCTGAGGAAATCGGAAAACCCGCTTCAATTACATCCACATTTAAGCGCTCCAATTGATGAGCCACTTGTATCTTCTGCCTTAAATCAAGACTGGCTCCGGGAGCTTGTTCTCCGTCCCTTAAGGTTGTATCGAAAATTATTACTTTATCCATTTTCTTTCTTA
>CBDUVS010000020.1:0-12366 GCA_965370735.1 uncultured bacterium
AATTTTATCGGCTAACTCAAAATTATTATCTTCTCTGGCTTTATTCCTCAAATTTATTAATATTTCTACTACTTTACCTATGGTTTCCATATCTTCTTCATCCCTTTCGTTGGCAGAAATCAAAAATAGCCCCAAAATACCCCCTAATTCTTTAAGGCTAAATTTTACACTTTTTAATAAGGGAATTTTATACCATGAATTTATTTTAGTATCAGCTATTAATTTATTAGCCATATTTACCATCTCATACAAAGCGCCTAAAGCGGAAGGGGTATTAAAATCATCATCCATAGCTTTCTCAAAATCACTTCTTGCTTTATCAAGAGCTTTTGAAAATTCACGCAGTTTAACCACCGGAAATTCTTTTGAATTTTCATTTATACTTTTTCGGTTCTTTTCTTCAAATCTATCTATTTTATCAAAAAGGATGTAAAACTTTTCTCTGGAAGTTTTAATGCCATCCATTTTTTTATAACTGAAATCCACCGGGCTGGCATAGTGGCTCGCCAAGAAGAATAATTTTAAAACCTCCGGATGATATTTCATAATGATATCTTCAATGGTCACAAAATTGCCCAACGACTTAGCCATTTTCCGCCCTTCAATGGTCAATAAGCCATTATGCATCCATATATTCACAAAGGGGCTGCCGGTATAACAAACACTTTGCGCTATCTCATTTTCATGATGAGGAAATATTAAGTCTCTGCCACCGCCATGAATATCAAAGTTTTTACCTAGGTATTTAATACTCATTACCGAACATTCAAGATGCCAGCCGGGCCTTCCATTTGAAAAAGGGCTCTGCCAATACGGTTCATTTTCTTTTACTTTCTTCCAAAGCGCGAAATCCAGAGCGCTTCTCTTTTTCTTATCTACTTCCTTGCGAACTCCCTCCTGCAACTCTTCAACACTCTGATTGGAAAGCCGGCCGTAGCCTTTATATTTTTTTACATCAAAATAGACATCGCCGTCAATTTCATAAGCATACCCTTTTTTGATAAGCCCCTCAATCATCTTTATCATATCATCAATATGTTCTGTAGCCCTGGGCTCAACGTCTGCCTTTTTAATGCCCAGAGCATCCATGTCCTTATAATAAGCGTCTATATATCGGGATGTAATCTCTTTAACGGCTTCATTAAGGGTTTTCTCTATTCCCTTCTTTTTATGCTCCTCAACCAATTCAGCCGCTTTATTTATTATTTTATCGTCTACGTCTGTAATATTTTTAACATACGTAACTTCATACGCTTTATAGATTAAATAATCTCTAACTACATCAAACACAAAGGCTCCCCTGGCATGGCCTATGTGGCACTTATCATACACGGTCACTCCGCAAACATACATCTTTACCTTGGGAGGATTAATTGGTTTTAACTCTTGCTTTTTATTCTTGAGGGAATTATATATAAATATAGGCATTTTGTTATCTCTATTCGTTTTTTTCTTCTTTATGTATTTGTATTTCTTTTTCAATTACATCAATTTCGTGTTGTAAGTTTTCAAGCCGCTCCGTTAAGGGGTCGGGGAGGTTGCTGTAATCAATGTTTATTCCCATAACTTTCTTGCCTCGTTTTTTGGCAATACGTCCGGGGATACCCACAACTGTTGAATCACTCGGAACATCACGAATAACCACGGCATTTGCTCCGATATTAACATTGTCGCCAATCTTAACATTACCGAGCACTTTAGCACCGGCTCCCACAACCACGTTACTGCCTATAGTCGGATGCCGCTTACCTTTTTCTTTGCCTGTTCCCCCTAAAGTTACTCCCTGAAATACAGTTACTTTATCGCCTATAATAGTTGTTTCCCCGATCACAACCCCTGTTCCATGATCAATGAAAAATTCCCGCCCTATTTGAGCGCCGGGATGAATTTCAACATGGGTAATAAACCTGGAAAATTGAGATATAAATCTGGGAAGAAAAGGTACTTTACTTTTATAAAGTTTATGCGTTATTCTGTGCAGAATTATGGCATGCAGGCCTGAATAAGTAAGTAAAACTTCAAAATAATTAGTAGCCGCCGGATCCCTTTCAAAAACAGCCTTAATTTCCTTCCCGAAAAAAAACGATACTATTAAAAGCGATATAAAAGGAATACCCAATAATACCACTATTAAGGATACTAAAACTTGAAAAAAAATCATATTTCTACCTCTTTTTTAAATTTACTTTTTATTTATTAAAACTACTGCCTCGGCAGCGATAGCCTCGTTTTGGCCAATGGCGTCTTTACCTTCTTTAGTTGTTGCCTTTATATTTATATCTTGAATATCCAATTTCATTATTTTAGCTAAATTTTCTCTGATGCTCTTTTTAAATGGCCCTATCTTTGGCTCTTCAGCAATAATCAAAGTGTCAATATTTACTATTTTATGCTTGTATTCATCAAGCAATAGAAGAACCTTCTGAAGCAGAATCACGCTTGATATATCCTTAAACTCGGGAGATTCTTCGGGAAAATGCTCCCCAATATCACCCTTGCCTATAGCTCCCAAAATAGCATCACAAATCGCGTGAATTAAAACATCGGCATCGGAATACCCGTCCAAACCTTTAAAATAGGGAATATTAATACCGCCGATTACAAGTTCCTTGCCTTCAATTAAATTATGAAAATCATAACCATATCCAATACGCATAATTCACTTCCTTGCTTTTATAATGCTCTTAGCTAATAATAAATCGTCGGCTGTTGTAATTTTAATATTATTTTTGTCCGTGGGCACTATTTTAATTTTTTTACCCAGTGTTTCAACTAAAGCCGCGTCATCGGTATACTCTTTCTTCAAATTAATCATCTCATATGCTTTAATAAGTAATGTCTTCTTGAAAATCTGGGGAGTTTGTATCTCCCATATATTACTTCTATCCAAAGTGGCCGATATAAAATTGTTTTTATCACTCTTTTTAATTGTGGATGTAACTTTTTTGCCGCAAACAGCCGCCCGATATTTTTTCGCGTTTAAAAGAACCTGCTCGATTATTTTTTTTGTTATAAAGGGCCTGGCGGCATCATGTATCAAAACATAATCATTTTCTTTATCAACATTTAATAAAGCGTTATAAACAGAATCGGCGCGCTTCTTTCCTCCGCGAACAACCTTGATTGGCTTCGCGTTTTTATGCTTCCGGCATAACTTCGCGGCTTCATCTAAATCAAGCTTATTAACCGCTATGATTATTTCTTTAACGGAAGTATTTCTTAAAAAAACTTCCAGGCTGTATTCCAAAATAACCTTACCGGCCAGCTTAATAAATGGTTTCCTTTTTTTCACCGCCAGTCTCTTCGAAGGCCCGGCAGCCACTAATAGAGCGGCAACTTTCATAAAAGCCTACCTTTTGTTTTTATCGTTACGCCCCTGATTTTCCATGCGGGCAAATATCATTTTGCCGGCCGTCGTCTGCAGAACACTGGTCACTGTGGCCTTAACATTTTTACCCAATAAGTGCCTTGAATTATCAACTACAATCATCGTCCCGTCATCTAAATAACCCACCCCTTGATTATGCTCTGTACCTTCTTTAACTATCTTGATGTCCATTTCTTCTCCGGGCAAAACTACCGGCTTAAGAGTATTGGCTAATTCATTAATATTTAAAACGGTTACTCCCTGAATGGCGGCTACTTTATTAAGATTATAATCGTTTGTTAAAACTTTCGCTTCTAAAACTTTAGCCAGTTTTACCAATTTATGATCTACTTCAGCTATATCGGGAAAATCCTGCTGGTGTATCTTTATTTGAACGTTAGGAATTTTTTTTAATTTATTTAAAATATCAAGCCCTCTTTTTCCTCTGGCGCGTTTTAAGGGGTCACGCGAATCCGCGATATGCTGTAACTCCCTTAAAATAAAATGTGGGATAATGAAACTACCGCTTAAAAATCTAGTTTGGGCTATATCGGCAATTCTACCGTCAATGATAACTGAAGTATCTAAAATCAAAAATTCATCTTGCTCATCCTGGCGGCTAAAGCGAACATAAGGAATGATAATATTGAATTCGTCTCTGCCTCTCATTGAAAGAACAATGCCTAAGTAACTTAATACTACAGTAATAATTAAACCGGCAATATATTTTATATTCTGATCTAAAGAAGGTACCAAATCAAAGAGGCTTCGAATCAACCAGGCAACTAAAAGCCCTAGAATTAAACCGAAAACCGCGGAAGATAACCCTCTTAGTGAAATATTTTTACTAACGCGTTCACTCAATATAATCAAGAGCGCCCCCACTACCCCGGCAATCAATCCCAAATAACCTTTATCCGGCGCCCAAAGAACAAAAAAAGACTGATAACCAACTAATCCTGATGCGATAAGAAAAAGAATACGTAAAAAAAATAGCGTCATTAAAAAACCTCCTATGTTATATAATACTTATTTAAAAACGTTTAATGCCTCAAGTACGGTACTTACCGCGATAATATCTAATTTATTTTTTTTCCGGGTAAGCCGCTTGGCATTAACCGCCGGTATAATACATCTTTTAAAGCCGAGCTTGGAAGCTTCCTGAACTCGTTTATCAGCTAAAGTGACGGCCCTAACCTCTCCACCTAAACCAACCTCACCAAAAGCGCAAAGCTCAGTTGGTATCTTTATATCTTTCAGGCTGGAAGCAACCGCCAAGACAACCGCTAAATCCGACGCTGGTTCAGATATCTTAACGCCTCCGGCTACATTTACAAATATATCCTTGTTGGCTAACTTTAATTTAGCTCTTTTTTCGAGAACGGCTATTAGGAGATTGACCTTATTGTAATCAACCCCGGTTACTCTTCTTGTCGCCTGCGCGTAACCTGAATAACTAACCAATGATTGAATCTCAACCATTATCGGCCTGGAACCCTCAATAACCGGTACAACTATGGAACCTGAAATGTTATCCGCTCTTTCTGAAATAAAAACGTTTGAAGGGTTTTTTACTTCCTTTAAACCTTCCTGGCTCATTTCAAAAATAGCTACTTCATTAGTTGCTCCGAAGCGGTTTTTTACACCTCTTAGAATACGATAATTATGATGCTGCTCACCTTCAAAGTAAAGGACTGTATCAACCATATGCTCCAATATTTTAGGTCCGGCTAAAGCGCCTTCTTTAGTAATATGCCCAATTAAAAATAACGAAAATATTTTCGATTTAGCTAAAAAGGTTAACTCTCCGGCACACTCTCTCACCTGGCTAATACTTCCGGGAATAGAATTTATCTCAGCCCTATAGAGCGCTTGAATAGAGTCAATAATAACTATTTCAAAGCGCTCCTTTTTTAAAAACTCAATAATCACATCCAGGTTTGTCTGATTGACTATAAAAAGATTACTGCTTCCCGAGCCGACCCTATGAGCTCTAAGCTTGGCCTGATTAATTGATTCTTCAGCGCTAACATAAAGAACCTTTTTACCGCCTTGGGCGTATTTCTGAGCTATCTGCAAAAGCAAAGTAGATTTACCGATACCGGGCGAACCTCCAATTAAAACCACGGAACCTTTTACTAAACCACCTCCGATAATATTATCAAACTCGGCTATATTCGAGGGTATTCTGGTTTCACTCTCAACATTTATTTTCGCGATAGAAACAGGTGCTTCTGTTTTTTGTTTCCTGTTTTTAAAAAATTTATCATCCGCTAAATTTACTTCCTCAACTAACGTATTCCATTGATTGCACTCAGGGCATTTACCCATCCATTTGGCTGACTGATATCCGCACTCACCGCAAGTATAAAAAACTTTAGCTTTCGGCACTTATCTTCCTTCCTGGAATATGTAACTTTCATTAGAAGTTTTCGCGGAGCCGCTTTTGCCCTTAGTCTTCGGAACCCTAAATAATTTCCATGGATTAGCTTTTAAATCAGCCGTTAAATCTTTTAAGTTTTTAGTCGCGTTTTTTGTATTATCAGCTATCTCTTTTAAATCAGAACGGAATTTAGCGTCGCCAACCATCACATTTACATAATTTAACGTTTTTTTAAATTCCTGAGTAGCTAAAAAAACCTCTTTAGTAACATCATCAATGCCGACTATATCTTCGCCATAAATAACGCCGTTCTCGGATAATAAAGGCGCTTCATCGCTGCCCAAAGATAAATGAACATACTGCTCACCCATTAACCCCACGCGCCTCAGGCGGGCAATTGAATCTCTCTTTATAACAACACCGTTTTTTATCAAAAGCCTTAATTCAACTATTTTTTTCTCCAGTAATTTATCATATGTAATATTGATGGCTTTGACTTCTCCAACTTTTACACCTATTAAATCAACGGGCGCTCCCACATCTAAACCGGCTATATCATTAAATCTAACTTGAATGCAATAGCCGCTTCTCGCCAAACTAAAATCTCCAATGGAAAATATAATAAATCCAAAAATAAATATACCGGCTAATACAAATATTCCCACTCTTAATTCTGTATTTGATTTAGGCATAACGCCCTCCTTTTAAAATTATAACTTAAGAGAGTTCTTCACTCTCCGCTACGCGATGTTCTGTTATTGGGCCATGAGCATCCCCGGTAATAAACTGCTTTACAAAAGGATCTTTTGTTTTCTTTATCTCCTGAGGAGTTCCAACAGCGATAATTTTACCTTTATAAAGCATAGCTATTCTGTCAGCTATCTTGTAGGCGCTATTCATATCATGGGTGACGGCAACAGAAGTAGTATTTAGTTTATCGTGCAGTGAAATGATGAGGTTATTAATAGCATCGGCCATTATCGGGTCAAGGCCGGTTGTCGGTTCATCATAAAGTACAATTTTTAAATTTTGCGAACATATAGCCCTGGCTAAACCGACTCTTTTTTTCATACCTCCACTTAAAGAAACCGGCATTAAATTCTGTATGCCGCGTAAACCTACCATAGCCAATGATTCTTTAACTTTTTTTTCTATTGATTCATCAGGGACGGAAGTATGCTCTTTCAATAAAAATCCGACATTTTCGCCAACTGTCAATGAATCAAACAAGGCCGCCCCCTGAAAAAGCATACCAATTTCCAACCTCAATTTGTTTAACTCTTTAGCTTTTAAACGCGGGACACTTTGCCCATCAACAATAACATCTCCCGAGTCCGGCTGAAGTATCCCGATAATATGCTTCAAAAGAACACTCTTTCCTACACCGGAGCGGCCAATAATCACCATTGTCTCACCCTTATTAATCTTAAGTGAACAATTATCTAAAACTTTGTTGTTCTGGAAGTATTTACTTATTTTTTTTAGTTCTATCATTTTTCTTAAGGAAATACAAAGTAAAATAATGCTGTAAAGAAACAGTCAAACGTTAATATTAAAACAAAAGACATCACCACTGACATCGTAGTTGAGCGGCCGACACCCTCGGCCCCTCCAGCCGTCTTCATGCCTTCATAGCATGAAATAATAGCAATTATCGCGGCAAAAAAAACTGATTTAATTAAACCCGTCATTATATCTTTATAAACCAGTGAATCCATTGTTAAATTCAGGTACATATGAGAGCTGATATTCAACTTGGTAACTCCAACCACATAACCTCCCAGGATACCTACAAAATCACCGTAAATGGTCAAAATTGGAACAGCGATGAGTAACGCGAAAAAGCGGGGAACAACTAAATAGTTCACCGGATCGGTTGCCAGTGATTCAAGGGCATCTATCTGTTCAGTTACTTTCATGGTGCCTATTTCAGCCGTCATCGAAGCGCCAACCCTGCCGGCAACAATTAAGGCGGTTAAAACCGGGCCCAGTTCTCTGGTAACTGATAAAGCAACCATGCCCGGAATATAAATAGCGGCTTCAAATTGCTTTAGGGCATAAGCGCTTTGCAGAGCTAATACAATCCCGGTAAATATAGTGACCAGAAAAACTATCAAAATACTATTTACGCCAACTTTATTCAGCTGTTCTATAACTAATTTCCTGCGTACAAAATTGGTAAAAACCGCGATGATGGTTTTGCCCGTAAGAATAGATATCCCCCCTAAGTAGCATAACGCGCCCAAAAATCTACGGCCGCTGATTAAAAGGGACATTTCCAGTTTCTCTTTGTTAAAATTTAATCTTGTTTTCAAGCCCAAAAAATTCCTCTTCTTTATTAAGCTTCATCTTAAGTGACTTGTTTTTAAAAATCTCATATTCCAATTCAATAGTGTCCTTACTGCTTTCCTCGGGTTTGGTTTCATCTTTAAGATAACTTTTATACCAAATGCTTATATCATCACTTATTGATTTCCTGAGAGTAACTTCATTCTCCATCTTCTTTTTAGTTATATCCCAACCTTCCCAAATAATGGTTTCTCTATCTGATTTAATAACCATATCATCAAATAAAGCGCCCTCTTTAAATTTCCTCATATCTAATCTGCCTTCAATAATCAAATGGCCAATTTTGCGATTTATACGAGAATCACGAAAATATAAAAGTGGGTACTCTCCGTCAATTGTTGCTCTTATAGACTCAAATTCAATATCCTTTACAGAGCCCGGGCCTGTTGTAAAATGTATTTTAACATACGGATTAGGCAATTCTCCTTGTATATCAATTTTACAATCAGCTACCGCGCTAAAATTAAAATCACCGGGAGCAAAAGAATAATTCTTTAATATTTCCGAATTCAGATTTCTTAGTTCCACGCTTATATCTATTTTTTTTGGCCCGAATAAACTAATCCAACCTTTTATACTTAGATTATCTCCCATATTAAAATAGTTGATTATGATTTTATCATCTTCATAACAAAATTTTCCATTTATATCAACTACGGGTTGATAATCCAGTATGAGTGTATTGGTTTTTAAATCAACCTTGATATTATCAAGTATACCCGAATCTTCGCGATTAACGGATATATCAGTAACCAAACTGCCCTCTACATCCGACTCTTTCACCTTTAAATGACTAACTTCCACTAAACCTCTATACTTATCTACCCCGGAAGAACTTAACACAAATTTTATCTTTTCTTCTCCTTCGCATTCAACTATAACCAGAGCTTCTTTTTTATCAGCATCAATTTCTCCTTGAACTAAATATTGTTCCTGAATAATTAAATTATCAAATAAAATTTTGCCTTCATCAATTTTAACAAGGTTGCTGAATGAAGCTGACACCAAACCGAAAAGGCTCAAGTCTGCTTCAATATTAGGGAAACTACAGGCCCCGGCCGCGGAAATTGTCCCGCGTGTTATACTTGAATCAATTTCAAGCTTTAAATTTATCCGCGGGTCTTTATATATATCACTGGCACGGCCTATAAAATTATAATACTCATTAGACAAGTCAATGGTTAAAGTTTCATTGCCGCGATCAAGAACCATCCGGCCTTCTTGATTTTTTATCTTGGGCCCCAGATTTCCAAAAACAAATAAAGTAGCCCCTCTCACACGCATAATCAAGGGTTCCGCTATATGAGTTTTGATAAAAGGTAAATTCCATATTCTCTTATTAACCTCTATTTCCCGTATGCTTAATAAAGTTTCCCGCGGCCTATTTTCACTGTACGCTACCCTGACATCGGTAACGACAATCGGAGTAATTACGCCGCCTCTAATTTCCCCTATAGAAACTTCTCTTGATAGCGCTTGCGCAACTTCGGACTCCAGATATATTCTAAACTCATTTAGCAGTCTCTGCTCCTTAGAAATAATATAGATAAAGGCAGAAACCAACAAAAGACTTACCAGAAGAATTCGCTTGAGCGTTCTATTGCTTATTATAAATTTCATCAAAATTATTTTGACTTATTTTCAAAAACTAATCTATCGTTTTTACATTTAACTATCATCAATTTAGCCTTATCAATTTCTCCTTTAAGCAGGGCTTGTGCCAAAGGATTTTCTAAAAATTTGGCGATAGTTCTTTTTAGCGGCCTGGCTCCAAAAACGACATCAAAACCTTTCTTAATTAAAAACTCTTTAGCCTCTTTGGCTAATTCTATATTAACGTTTTGTTCTTTTAATCTTTCTTTAACTTCATTAACTTCGATATCAACAATTTTTTCAAGATCTTTACGGCTTAAGGCGTGAAAAACTATAACTTCATCAATTCTATTCAAAAATTCCGGTTTAAACGTTTTCTTTATTTCCTCATTAAGTTTACTCTTCATGTCTTCATAAGTTAGGTTTTCTTTCTCAACTTTGAAACCCAAAGAGCCCCCCTTTTTAATTAAGTCAGCTCCAATATTAGAAGTCATGATCATTATTGTGTTTTTAAAATCAACCTGCCTTCCAAGGCTATCCGTAAGCCGGCCATCTTCCAATACTTGAAGCAGCATATTAAAAATATCGGGGTGGGCTTTCTCAATTTCATCCAAAAGGACCACGGAATAAGGTTTTCTTCTGACTCTTTCTGTAAGTTGCCCGCCTTCTTCATAGCCAACATATCCCGGAGGCGCTCCCACGAGGCGGGAAACATTAAATTTCTCCATATATTCCGACATATCAAGCTGAATTAAAGCATCCGCGTCGCCAAACATAAATTCTGCCAGAGCTCTGGCTAAAAGTGTCTTTCCAACACCGGTAGGGCCCAAGAAAACAAAAGAACCAATAGGCCTTCTTGGATTCTTTAAGCCGGCCCTTGAACGCCTAACAGCGTTAGCTATAGCTGAGACCGCCTCATCCTGGCCTACAACTATCTTATGAATTTCTTCTTCCATGCGCAATAAACGTTCGGTCTCTTTTTCTTCAAGGCGGGATACGGGAATACCCGTCCAGTCGGCAACAATTTGAGCTATGTCATCTTCGGTAATTTCAACTTCTTTATCCGCGTTTTTTTGGCGCCATTTCTGTTGATCTTTTTCTAATTGCTCTCGAGCCTTTCTTTCTTCATCTCTATACTTAGCCGCTTTTTCAAAATCCTGATTATTAACCGCGGCTTCTTTATCTTTATTCAACTGTTTTATACTGTTTTCCAGTTGTTTTAAATCAGGAGGCGCGGTCATAACGGAAAGCCTGGCCTTAGCGCCGGCTTCATCTACTACATCTATAGCTTTATCCGGTAGAAACCGGGCGCTAATATATCTATCGGAAAGCTTAACAGCCGCTTCAATCGCCGCGTCAGATATTTTAATTCTATGGTGCGCCTCATATCTATCTCTAAGGCCTTTTAATATCTCTATGGCCTCTTTGATATTCGGAGGTGCCACCATAATGGTTTGAAACCTTCTCTCTAAAGCCGCGTCTTTTTCAATATTTTTTCTGTATTCATCTAATGTTGTAGCTCCGATACATTGTATCTCTCCTCGAGATAGGGCTGGTTTGAGAATATTAGACGCGTCTATAGCACCTTCAGCTCCTCCCGCTCCTACTAAAGTATGCAGCTCATCAATAAAGATAATTACGTTTTCTGTCCGCTTAATTTCATCTAAAACGGCTTTTATTCTTTCTTCAAACTGGCCCCTATACTTAGTGCCGGCGACCATTAAAGCCAAATCAAGGGTAATAACCCTTTTATCTTTGAGGATTTCAGGTATATCAACCTTTACTATTTTCTGGGCCAAACCTTCAACAATAGCTGTTTTACCGACACCGGCTTCACCGAGAAGAACGGGATTATTTTTCGTTCTTCTGCTTAATATCTGAATAACTCTGTTAATTTCCTTTTCTCTTCCGATAACAGGGTCTAATTTATTTTCTTTGGCTAATTTGGTTAGATCTCTGCCGAAAGCGTCTAAAGCGGGAGTTTTATCAACTGAAGGCTGGCGCGTTTTTCCTTTAGAAAATTTACTTTGCGGCTTACCCGCGAAGCTACTTCCTAAATCTCCAAAACCCGGAGTAGCTGAACCCAAAAGATTCATAACTTCCTGACGTACCCGCCCTAAATCTAAACCTAAGTTCATTAAAACCTGCGAAGCAACCCCTTCACCTTCAGCAATTAATCCCAGGAGAATATGTTCGGTTCCTATATAATTATGGCCCAAACTCCGAGCCTCATCCATTGCCATCTCTATAACCTTTTTAGCCCTGGCGGTAAAAGGAACATCGCCATTGATTTTAGTGGACGGCCCCGGTTGCACTAATTTTTCAATTTCTAATGTAATCTTACCTAATCCCAACCCCAAATTATTAAGTACGGCAGCCGCGACTCCTTTGCCCTCTCTCAAAAGCCCCAGAAGTATATGCTCTGTACCCACATAATCATGGTTATATTTTCTAGCTTCCTCCTTAGCAAAAAGAATTACCTTTCTGGCTCTCTCGGTAAATCTTTCAAACATTGCCATAACATCCCTCCATCTGTTTCAAACCCTAAATCCTAATATCTAAACCCTAAACAAACCTAATTTCAATCCTTCAATATCCAATCACCAAACTGCTATTCCTGTTTTGTTTCTGTTTGGTTATTTGAATTTGGTCATTGGTTATTGTTTGTATCTTG
>CBDUVS010000021.1:0-12075 GCA_965370735.1 uncultured bacterium
ATTTGCAAATTAAAGTTTCAGGAAACGCGAAGCCGCCCAAGGGATTTTTATTTAAACTCCGGCTAAATTTAAAGGGGGCTTATAAAGTAACTCTTAATGGCAATCAATATTCCGGTTTTTTAAATGAAGGCATATTCTTTGATAGCTTGCCCGCGGAGATAAAATTTAATATAAGTGGGTGAAATTTTTTTACAAAGGTAAAAGATTATTTTTAACAAGAAAAACGCGGAAAGGAGAAGATTGATGAAAAAAGCTTGTATAGTAGTAATTGCTCTAATGATATTAACCTTAGTTTCAACATCAAACGCCAAGACTATAAACTTACTGGCTGACCCGGGGTTTGAAGAAATCAGCGAATCCAGATGGGCCAGTTATGGTGACGCGGTTTATGATACCGATACGTATAGAAGGGGCTCTAAAGCGGGTAAAGCGTGGGTGTGGGATTATGGCGATGGTTTATTTGAGCAGTACGTGGATGTAGTTGCCGGGGAAACGTACAAGGCGAGTGTTTATATTTATAGTTCGAGTAATGACCCTATTCAGGGCGGCGCCGCGGCATGGATACAAATAGAGTGGTGTACAACCGATGATATTATTATTAGCGACGCGGTAAAAAGTACAATACTTACTGATGCCAATGATACGTGGCAGCTTTTCTCAACACCGGCTGTAATCGCGCCGAGCGCGGCCACAAAGGCAAAAATTAAAGTAATTCATTTAGCGCCAAACGGCGGGGCTCCGGGAGCTTGTTATTTTGATGACGCTGAATTTAAAGTTGTAGACTAATTTTTGTTGTACCTTGCGGCCCTATTTGCGCGTTAACTCCTCCTTTGGGCCTGTTTTTTATGAACAGGACCAAAGGAGGAGTTTTTTAATAATAAACGCGATAACTATTAACAAAGTAAAAAGTGGTAGATTTCTTTTGTGTTTTGGATTATAATCTGATTAAAAGGATTGGATATGTCCGCGAAAACGTTAAAAGAAATAGCTAAAGAATTAAATATTTCCAGGTTCACGGTATCAAGAGTTATAAGAAACGATAAATATGTATCTGATGAAACTCGCAAGTTAGTACTTGATTATTTAAAAAAGGAACCTTATTTCCCCAATACTCATTCCAAGATACTTTTTTCCGGAAAAGTGCCTGTGATTGGACTTGTTTTTCCTAGTGAAGCTACAGTTATGCTGGAATTTTACGCGCAGGAGATTATTAAGGGTGCGAGTATAGCTGTAAAAGAAAAAGATTTTCACTTAATGCTTTTTGCTCAAGACACCTTCAATTATCAAGAATGTATCAGGCTATATAGAAGTAAACTGGTTGGCGGTTTTGTGCTTTCCGGAATCGGCAAAAATAATTTTTCCGACATTCGCCAACTAAAGAAAGAAAAAATACCTCAAGTACTTTTATGTTCTCATCTTAAAGGAATTCCGTCATTTGATTGTGATAATGTAGAAGGGGGCTATCTGGCCGTGAAACACTTAATAAAAACCGGCCGGGGAAGAATAGCTTTTATGCATGGCCATCGTAACTGGGTTGATGTAAGCGACAGATGTAAAGGGTATAAAAAAGCTTTAACTGAAAATAAAATTGACGTGGACCCCAACTACATTAAATATAGCCGGAAAATCATAGATTTACAATTTGAAAAAAATGCCGTTAGGGAGCTATTAGCATTAAAAAAATCCCCGGATGCTATATTTGCGGCAAGTGATCGAATGGCCATTGCTACTATTATGTCTCTTAAGGAAAATGGAAAAAAAGTGCCAAAGGATGTAGCTGTTATTGGCTTTGATAATATATCCACTAGTGAAAACTTAAACCCCGCTCTATCAACCGTTGAGCAGCCTATTGAAAGCATGGCTTACATTGCGACAAAAAATCTTATTCAAATGATATTAACCGGTAAAATAATAAGCAAATCACAGTTATTTAAGCCCACCTTAATTCTCAGAAAATCTACTTAATAGTAACAATAATTTGCTATTTAAAAACAATAAAATATTCTTGACAGGGCAATGGATATAGTGTATATTAAATTTATGCTCTCGGGTTCAGAAACTGTCAATCGGGCGGCATATATTTTTTTTGATTTTTATGCTCTCGGGTTCAGAATTAAAGGTGATAAATGTTAAACATTATTTTTTTCAGACACAATTTTAATAGTAAGTTACATTTAAACAAAGGTATGGCTTTATTTTTTGCCATAAGTATGTTGTGCGTTCTTACAATTATAACCATTACTTTAGTGGTTTGCACTCGTTTTGAGCATAATGGTTCTTGCTCACATGTAAGCCATGTAAAAGCGTGCTATTTAGCTGAAGCGGGAGTATATTCTGCTATATCTTCTTTGAAGGATGATGCCAGGAATAATTTTGTGTATGCCAATAACGGTAGTGCCCTTTACGCGAAAGCTACTTTTTATAATAACCGCGGCTCATATTCAGTAGACGTTGAAGACGAGCAGAGAAAACTTAATATCCGCATAGATCACATTACTCCTTCTACTATTAGAATTTTACAGAATCTAGGCTTAAGCGATCAGCAGATAGCCAATCTTATTGACTATCAGGATGCCGATGATGTGTCCACGGTAATTGGCAGCGCTAGCGGCATAGACGACGATAGCACAGCTGATAAAAAAGACGCCTCACTTGAAGTCTTAGAAGAAATAATGACAATAGCCGGCATAGATAAGGCGGCCTACGATGCCCACAAAAGCAATCTGACTATTTATTCATATTCTGACCCTAATACTATCGATAATTTAGGTAGCGATGAATCCAGATGCCCGGTTAATATCAATACCGCTTCAAAAGAACTGATTGCAGCGATTTTAACCAACATTTCTGATGGGATCGATATCATCTCAGCTACAGAGGCAGACACAGTTGCCGCGGATATCATAAGTCAAAGGCCATATACACCTCCTGACGGGTGGTTTAAATTTGATAATTGCATAAAGGCTACTTCATTAAATGCTAACAAAAAACAGATTATTAAGAACAACGCTAATCCCAATAGAACCAAACCCGCTGTCTATACCACCGACTTCTGTTTTTTCTCGGGAGGTAAATATACCCTTATTTCAACCGGCGCGCTTTATAATCCGGCCGATGCCGCCAAAATGTTGGCTGAAAAGAAAATCAAAGTAATTATAGATATCTACGGCATCTTAAATCAGACAAAAAAAGAGCAGTTCCAGGGAAGCGATGATGATACGACACCTGTAGCTTTTCAGGTAACTACATATGATTCTTGTCCGGTAGAATCGATAGATTCTACGAATGACTGGAATTCCGCGGGTTCAGAAAACTATCCAATAACAGGAAACTATAAAGTAGTTCATAATGCTATAAAAAACGGTTTCTGGGACAATATGGATGATGCCTCTTCAATAGATAGGTTTTATGTTGACGGGCATTGGAGGCAAGCAAACTCAAGTAATCGCCAGAGTTATCTCTGGGTGTCAAAAAGGTATGGAAATGTGATAAACAATGAAGATTTAGACGCGGATGAAGAGTTGGTTTTTATATTGGGCGCCGCGATAGACCCCTGGCACGACAAGATTTCGATAACATATTTAGGCGCCGCGAGCTGGGCGGCTACTCCCGCGGATTTGGTATGGCATAAATTCAGCTGGCGCAGCGAAGCTTCGGACAATCTTTCAACCTATCAAAAAAGAGAACAACTTGGAGCACCCTATGGGCATTACATCCCACGTGATGTCATAATTCATATGAGCAGATGGCAGGGAGATCCAATTGCCGCGGATCATCCGCGATGTGATGCCGCGAGGATGCAGCAGGAATATGATATAGGCGGTGTTAAGACTGATAATGCAATAGGGCAGCTTTTAACTTATGTCGGGGAAGGCTCGGGCGGCGGTTGGGAATGGTCGGGGCATATCAATGACGCCTATTATATACCAAATATCTTTATAGCCGTTCATAGCGCTGATAATGACCACGATTTTTATGCCTATAAAGCAGATGGAAAACCTGATTTTCAATTGTATCAGCATAATACTAATACAAGTAATCATAGTTCGGGCCAGGTTGGCTGGGAGGCGCGTGGGGCCATGAAAGATGATGGGGATAGAAGCTGGGTAGATAATGTAAGAATTATCCCTGAAAGCGGCGCCTATTTTGAATCAGAACCGCTATCCGTTCCGGCCTCAATTTCCGGTAATGTCTCCTGGGGCACAATTAGCGCGACGGTAACTTTAAGCTCCGGAGGCGATTATAGCTTGGATGAAGTGAACTTTGAAACAAAGACAACCGGAGGCTGGCAAGCGGCTTCAGGCGGTTCTATAACGTCTTCAGATGCTTCAAGCATTCAATATAAGGCCAATTTTTCAACGAATGACAAACCAGGCACCGGTACAGCACCTTATTTTAGTGAAACTATAGCTCTGGAAGATATCTTTATAACCTATCTGCCGGAAACAAAAATTTATTATTATCACAGTATTTAAGGTGAAACGGGTAAAAGAAATGCCGAAAAAATTAATAGTGTTTAGTTTAATCGCGATAAGTCTTTTGCTGTATTCAGGGCTCCTTTATGCCGACGTTGTTCTTTTGAAAAGCGGCGGGGTTATGCAGGGAGAGATAATAAATATAAGCAATAAGCACATTGAATTTAAAAACGCGTCCGGCATTGTGGAAAAAATTAGGAAAAGTTTAGTTGCTTCTTTTATCAAGCAAAAAAAGTTACCTTTAATTCCTGAAGAAGCCTATTTGAAAAAGGTAAAAGTGATTTCAGTAACTGATGCCAAGGCGCACTACGAATTAGGAGTTTTTTGCGTAAAAAACAGTTTATTTAATTACGCTCTTAAAGAATTTAATCAGGCAAAAGCTATAGATTCCGAGTATAGAGAAAAGGTTATTAAATACATTAAATATATTGAGTCCGTTAAAGAAGAAGTTAAAAACAAAATAGAGTTAGAAGAAAAAAGCGAAAAAAAGATACAGGAAGCTCTACCATTGACCCTTGCGAAAATAAATCAAGAGTTCAAAAAAAACGAATTAGCAACACCTCGCAGCCGAAAAGAACTGGAATTAATAGTTAAAGCTATTCATAACTTTAAGGAGAGCGAAGTAAAACAAGAGTACGCCGAGAAATATTTAGAATTAGGCGCATATTTGCAAAAAGCAAATATGTCCAGGATTTTTAAAAACGAGAATAAATCTTCTAACATTCCCCTTTTTTGTTATGAGATATGTTACCAATGCGCTCAAGAACGTCAAAGTAAAAATTTAGCTGAACAAATGATTTCGACTTTTCGCAATAAAGTAAGAAAAAAAATGGAGGCAAAGCTCATAATTCCCTATTCCGCGTTTGACAGAGACTCCGCAATATTATTCATTCGGGCCATAGAGGATAAAAGAAAGAAGAGTTTATATTATGGCGCGTATTATGAAATGGCTGAAGTTTTTAATGTCAAGACGGGAAGCCGCGATATGCCGCTAAAGGAAGATGAACGCAGGAATTTAGAAATATGTTTGCATAGCTATCAAATTATTAAAAGCGCTTACACTAAAAACATTTTAGATAGCGGCATCATTGACGCGAAAATCCGGGAATGTCAAAAGCGTTTGGAGAATTAACCAAAATAGTAATTTTTTTGTTGAGGAGAATAAATTATTAGGTTTGTTTTTAAAATTCTATATGAAAGGAGGTGAAACAGGTGAATAGCATAACATTAATAAAAAAAACAAAAGGAGACAGGAATATGAAAAAAGCAACTTTAATAATATTAGTATTATTAATAATTGGATTAGTATCTCTGCCGTCTATTGCTCAGGCTAATTTGCTTAGTAATGGTGATTTTGAAACCGCTGGCCCTGCCGGCTGGTACAGCGGAGGCACAGGTAGTAGCGGTGGTCAATGGTACTGGGACCATGATTCCAAGAGTCCTACTCATTGTGTTGCGGCTGGATTCTGGGGTGCAGATAATACTGGTTACTGGGGGCAGAATGTTTCAGGGATATCAGAAGGCCTGGCATATGATTTTACTGCTTGGTCCAAGACTGAAGACGGTTTTATAGGTGATGTTTACCTGAAAACTGAATTTATGAATGTAGATGATACTGTTCTCAGAACCGACGTGGCTTTGGGTACCGTAAGTACAACATATTCACAGTTGCAGTTGATTACAGGTACGGCACCTACAGGCACTACACAGGCAAACTTCCTGATGTATGCTGAAGGATCACTTAACAGTGCAATCTTCGATGACGCAAACGTTGATGTAGTTCCTGAGCCGGCAAGTTTAATGCTTTTAGGTTCGGGACTATTGGGTTTATTTGGTATCTCAAGAAGAAAGAAGTAAATTTTTATGTTGCTACAGCATCTAACGCATAAGCAAAATTAGGCAACTTTAAGTAAAGGCCGCAGTTCAGTTAGCTTACGCCTCCTAATATAATGTAAGCAAGAAGTCCTCACGAACTGCGGCCTTGACTTGTTATAAATAAGAGAGTATATTAAAGGGTACAAATTTTAGAAGAAGCTATATAGGTTTTTTCAAGAAGGGTGTTAATAAATGTGTACTTTTTTGGGAAATTTCATAAGCCGAAAAAAAATATTTTTTATAGTAATTTTCGTGGGTTTATTATATTCACGAGCTGATATTTGCAAAGCGGAGCAAAACGTACTTAATCATTTTTCCGGTGTAATTTCAGCTACCTCTTCTTCTGTTCAGGAGAATTTTGGGCCCCAAAACGCGGTTGATGGCAATATGGCTACGCGCTGGGGTAGTGAGTTTAGCGATCCGCAATGGCTTTTATTGGAATTAGACCAACCTAAAATTATATCGGGTATGATTATTTATTGGGAAGCCGCCTTTGGTGAGAACTATCAGGTGCTTCTTTCTTTAGATGGCAAAGATTGGAAGGTAGTTTTTGAGATAAAAGGAGCTGACGGCAAAACGGATGACATCTATTTTAAACCCCAAGAAGCCCGCTATGTAAAAATTGTTTGTCAAAAAAGGGCAACTTCATGGGGAGCTTCCATATTTGAAATTAAATTAAGAGGCCGCGAAGATGTTCCTCTGGTGGTTGTTTCGTCTGGAAATAACGCGCGGGTATCGAACATTATGGACGGAGACATAACGACCTGCTGGATGACAAGTGAAGGCGGGTATCAGTGGGTGGCCATTGACCTCAAAAAAGTAAAGTCCATTGGAGGTTTTCAATTAAACTGGGGTGAAAACTATGCCGCGGATTATGAAATAGCTGTTTCCAGCGATAACACCAACTGGAAGCAAGTTTATAAAAGCAAAAATCCCAATGGCGGCAAAGATCTCATTTATATTAATCCTATTGCTGTGAGATTTATAAAAATTAAGTGTAACAAGCCAATCGCTAAGGGATACTCTTTATGCGAAGTTTTCATAAAAGGAAAAGATGAGTACGCGACTCCACAGAAATACTACGAAGTTTTAGCTGAAGAATCTTTGCGCGGATATTTCCCCAAGTGGCTGTACAAAAAGCAGGAATATTGGACGGTTGTTGGAGTGGATGCTGATGTTAATGAGTCCCTTATTTCAGAGAACGGAACCATTGAAGCTTATAAAAACGGTTTCAGCATTATGCCTTTCATATATACTGATAATAAACTAATCACAGCTTATGATTGCAAAGTTAGTCAAAAGCTCGAGAAAAATTATCTTCCCATAGCTTCCGTGGTTTGGGATTATAACGGTTTAAAGTTGGAACAAACTCTCTTTGCGCACGGCAAAAAGGGTGCGCCTGTTACTTATGCCTGGTATAAGCTGAAGAACGACACTTCTTTAGTTAAAAAAGGCAAGGTCTATTTAGCTATCAGGCCTGTACAATTAAATCCCCCCTGGCAGTATGGCGGCATGAGTGAAATATCGAATATTGACTGTGACATTAACAATGACCCGGCTGTAATTAGAATTGACAACAAAGATGCTTTAATTATTTTAAGTAAACTTAACAACGCGGGGGTTATTAAAAGCCAAGACGGAGAAATAATTGATTATATTTCTAAAGGCAACCTTCCTCTAAAGAAAACAGCTTTTGATAGCAAAAAATTAGCCACAGCCGCGGTTTGTTTCGAATTCAATTTAGCTGCCGGTAAAGGGCAGGATATATTTTTCTATATGCCCTATAGATACACAGCAGAGCTGCAGAACATAAAAATCGCTGACGCTTCCACCTACTATCACAAAATTTTCTCAGAAACAGTTAACTATTGGGATGATAAATTAAGTAAAATAACTATAAATATCCCTCAAAAAGAAATTGTAGATGTATTTAAATCAAATATAGTTTATCTTTTAATTAACAGAGACGATTTTGCCCTGCAGCCCGGGGCTAGAAATTATGAACGCTCTTGGATAAGAGATGGGGCTGTAATGGCAGCCGCTCTTTTGAGGGCCGGATATTTTGATGAGGTTAGGCAGTATCTTGATTGGGTGACCACCTGTCAGAAGCCGGACGGAGAAATTCCCTGTATATTAGAAAGAAACGGACAAATGCCCGGCTGGGCCGAAACCTGGAAAGAATGGGATGGCCAGGGGGCTTATGTTTTTGCTATATCGGAATATTACAGGTTTACGAAGGACAAGGAGTTTTTAGAAGATAAATTTGATAATGTATTAAAGGCGCTTAAGTTTACTGAAAATTTAAGAAAACAAAGGCTAACCTCTCAATACGAAGATACATATTTTTATGGTATCTTACCTGAATCTAACAGCCACGAAGGCTACTTTCCGGCTCAGCATAGTCTTTGGGATGATTTTTGGATCCTGAAGGGGCTTAAAGAGGGGCAATATATAGCTAAAGAATTAGGCCGAGAAGATCAAATTACCTGGATGCGAAAAGAAGAAAATGATTTAAGAAAAAATCTTATAAATAACATTAAGCTTGTTCAGGAAAAAAGAGGTATAAAAAATATTCCCGGTTGTTTTGAAAAGGCTGACTTTGACGCGACCTCAACCGCGATATCAGTTTGGCCCGCGGAAGAAGATAGTTACCTTATGGATATAGGTTTAATGTACACCTTAGATACATATTATAAGGATACTCTTCTTCCCAGGCTCCCCGAAGGAGCTAAAAGCGCTTATACTCCCTATGAGATAAGGACGGCTACGGCATATTTAATGTTGGGCGAGAAAGAAAAAGCTCTTACTATGATGAATTATTTTCTAAGAGATAGAAGGCCGCTTAACTGGAATCACTGGGGAGAGGTAGTTCATGATTTAATAGAAAGGCCTCAATATATAGGTGATATGCCGCATACTTGGATTGGGGCGATATGTGCTAATTTCATAAGAAGTCTTTTTGTTTATGAAAGGGATGATACTTTATATCTGGCGGCTGGCATTGATGATAGTTGGCTTAAAGATAATCAAGTAGCAGTAGAAAACCTGCCTACTTATTATGGTGATATCAGTTACAGCATTGACAAGCGTTTAAATAAATTTATGACTTTTATTTTTAGAAAAAACCGCTATACAGTTACCTGCAATATCACAGGAAATATTAACTGTCCTAATGATTTAGTATTTACAGTACCTTTTAATGGAGATGTTTTATCAGCAAAGGTTAATGGCAGGCCGGTTAAGGTTGATGAAGCCAAAAAAATAAAAATTAAAAGTATCCCCGCAAAAGTAATAATTTCTTGTCAAGAATAGAAAGGAGGAAGAAACAATGAAAAAAATGTATATTATCAACTTTGTTATTGCGGCTTTATTGTTTTCAGTAACCATTGTAGGAGCCAATGAACTTTCTAACGGGGACTTTGAAAGTGGTAATACCGGCGGTTGGCCTACATGGTGCGTTACGGGCGAAACCAGTACGCTTGAAAATCACACACCCGGCGGGAAATTCAGCGCTGCTCCAACCTTAAACGATGCTAACGGCCCTTATACTGTGGGGGGTTTAGTGCAGGATATTAACGGGGTCGTCGCGGGAGATCAATTAAGCGGCAGTGTCTGGATAAAAACCGAAAATCTTGCCGGTGAACATGGCGCGGAAGTTCAAGCAATACTCAAGTTGGAGTTCTGGCGCGGAGGCGAGATTATAAAGGCTGAGGAAGCCGGTAGATTAAGCGGTACAAACGACTGGAAAAAAGTAAAAATTAATATCACAGCACCCGAAGGAACGGAATTAGCCAAACTTGTTCTCTTGTTATGGAACACTGATGGAACAGGAAGGGGCAGTACGGGCAAAGTCTTTTTTGATGATGCCGAGCTTATAATTACCAGATAAAGTTTATTAATTAGAAATACCCCCGCTTTTTATAAAAAGAGAAGCGGGGGTATTTTATTAAAAAAAATTATAGACACAGCGAAGTAATGGGCGCATAATATATTTAAGGTGAAAAATTCATGAATATTCTTATAACGGGCTCTACGGGATTTATTGGCGGATATCTAGTGCGGGAACTAGCCAAGAGACATGATTACAAAATATTCTGCCTGGTTAGAAATGATAAGAAAGCGCGGGAGCTTGAACCTTTAGGCGTAAAGTTTATTTATGCCGATATTACTCAAAAACATACCTTAACAAAAATTCTTCGCCATAATATTGATATAATTATACATTGTGCTGCCTATGCTGGTAATGATAATAAAGACTTACTCTATAAAACCAATGTAATTGGCACGCAAAACGTATGTGAACTGGCGCAAAATTTGAATATTAACCGTTTTGTTTATCTGAGCACTGTGGAGGTAATTAGCGGTAATACGGAAATACCTTTAACTGAAGACTTGCCTTATAAAGCAACCTGTCCTTACGGAGAATCAAAGATAGAAGCCGAAAAGATTGTCGTAAATTTCAGACAAAAGGGACTCAAAACGGTTATCTTAAGGCCTTGCCCGATCTACGGACCGGACGAACCGCATATGCCCCAAATTCTATATAGGCTTTCAAAGTGCAGATTACTTTTTACTGTGGATAAAGGGGTAAAAAAGCTTCACCTGGTGTATGTAAAAAATGTAGTTGAAACTATTATCCACGCTTTAGATAATGATAATTTCTTAGAAGGATCCTTTTTTGTAACCGACGAAGAAGCTTTAAGCGTAAAAGAGATATTTGATATTATAAGTTCTCAATGTAAAATTGGAAAATCTTGGAACTTGCCGGCAATTTTTAAACCGTTACTTTTATGTGTTCCCGGCCTGGGTAAAAAGGTCAGATTTTTCTTGAAAGACAGTATATATTCTACCCGCAGAATAAAGGAAGCCGGGTTTTCTCCACCTTATAAAACCAAAGAAATGTTTCCTGAAAGCGTAAAAACCTTTATGGCTAAAGGGAAAATTAATTAGCGGATTTTTTAATTTTATTAACAACCTCTTTTGTGGTTTCGTCCGGGGTTGAAGCGCCAGCTGTAATTCCAACCGATTTAATTCCTGAAAACCAACTTTTCTTAAGGTCTTTTTGTGATTGAATCCAATAACTCTTTTTATTAAGAGACTTTGAGATTTCATAAAGGCGTTTTGTGTTGGCGCTGGTTTTGGAGCCAATTACAATCATGATGTCATTATTTAGAGAAAGTGTTTTGGCTTCTTGCTGTTTACTGCTGGTGGGTTGACAAATAGTATTGTAAAATTCAAGGCGGGTTATATATTTTTCAAACCTGTTAATGATTTTCTCTACTTTTTTTATATTCTGAGTTGATTGGACCGCAACGGCAGCTTTTTTGTATCTTTTTAAGGTGGCCTTAGAGGGTAGGCTTTTTAAAGAGTCGACCACCAAGGCCTTTTTTTGAGCTGGCCGGTAATACCTCTTACCTCATCGTGTTTTTTATCACCTATTACGATAATTTTATATCCTTGCTGTTGTTTCTGGATGGCGATTTTATGTATTTCTTTAACCATTAAGCAGGTGGCGTCAACAATTTTAAATACAGCATTAAAGATAACCGCTTTATTATTGAAATAGACGACCACCAGCCCGTAAGCATCAGCGAGTAATCATATTCCGCCTCCCAACGGATTCTTATTGTTTTTTGCCAAGAAGAACAAATAAAAAATATTACACTGTCGTTGGTAAACAAATTATAGTCCCCGCTTTTAAGAAAACTTGGAGGTTTTTATTAGA
>CBDUVS010000022.1:0-12039 GCA_965370735.1 uncultured bacterium
ACATCCTGCCATTCAATTCGCGGTGATATTCCGTCCGCGTCGCAGGTATATTCAGCCGGTAGTAAAGTATTATCTTCTTTTAAATCATTAACGAACACTTTCATAATTACCCCTTTCAAACCTTGCTTATTTTTTCCTAATAGCTGTATGCTTTTCGCTTTTATTTTTTATTCTTTTGTTTTTGATTTTTCGCTTTTCCTATCCGCTAAACACTATCCGCTATATGCTATTTACTATTAGCCCTTTATTCTTGTGTCTTATGACCGATGACGTGTGACTGGTATCTTGTTTCTTAGTTATTGTACCTTGTTTTTAGTCCAAAGTCTATAGTCTATTATTTTTGCTTCTAACTTAATCCTTAGAGCTCACATCAATTTGTCAATAGTGAGCGTCTTAATCCCTGCCCCCCTCTGGCGGGCTTAATCCTGCTTTTTCAATCCTTAAAATCATAAACCTTTAGTATATTTAGAGCTCTCTTATCTTTTCTAATCTCAAAGTGTAAATGCGTTATCATATCAGCTATATCAGCATTGCCGGTCTTACCCACCTCACCTATAACCTGCCCCTGCCTCACCCAGCGTTTAGGCCTAATATAAACTTTATTAAGATGCAGGTAATATGACTTAGTCCCGTCACGATGAAGAATAACTAAATAGCTGCCTGATAAATCATCATATGAAACTTTCTCCACCCAGCCGCATTTACAAGCTAAAACAGGAGTTCCAACCTCAGCCGTTAAATCAATCCCTCGATGCCTATAGCCCCTCCTGGGTGCCCCAAAGTGCCCATCTCCGTATTTATCCACTCTTATAACTATAGGAATTTCCGCGGGTAAGGGTTTAATAATGTCGTACTCGTCAATAAAATAATAATCATAAAAAAAGCAACCACTCAAAGCCAATATGGCTATGATTATGACCGCTATAACTGTTTTCTTAAAGTTAAATTTTAATTTCATTAGATATCTACAGCACCTTTAGCACAATTATGGTTATATCATCGTGTTGAGGCGCTTTGCCGCAGAATTGGGCAAGATCGGCTCTTAAAACCCGCAGAATGCCGTCCGCGTCTTTTTGATGATTAGCCTTTGCGGCTTCTTTTATCCTTTGAAATCCGTACTCTTCTTTCTTTAAATTCCTGGCTTCACTAACCCCATCAGTATACATGATTAAAACATCACCGGAAGCCAGCGTGAACTCTTTCTCGTTAAATTCTACGTTAGGCATCAGGCCCAAAGGCATCCCTTTAGTGGGCCTTTCTTCAATGACCTGATTATCATTAGCTTTATAGTGCATTAAGGGCAAATGCCCACCATCAGCTAAAATAACTTTTTTAGTCTTAGCATCAATTACAGGATACGACACCGTAACAAATAATCCCGTTTTAGCTCCTTTTTGAAGCTCATTATTTAGACGCTTTAAAACTTCATCCGGCTTATCAACCTCATTTGACCAGGTCTTAAATTCAGTAACAATCCTTACCATAAATAAAGCTGCCGGAATGCCTTTACCTGAAACATCGGCTATCATAATACCAAACTTATCGTTAGGCAGTTTTACAAACTGATAAAGGTCGCCTCCTACCTGCTTAGCGGCGCTCATATTGGCGGCAACATCAAACCCCTCAACCTTAAGAACTTCCTGCGGCAGAAAACTTTCCTGGATGCGGCGAGCCACCTCTAACTCTTTTCCCATGAGTTCCCCTCTGTGCATTTCTAAAATAAGTCCGTAAAAAGTCATCGCCAAATAAAGAAAAACACTAAATGATACCGGATAAAATAAATCTATCCATAAACCCATGTATATAAATAAAATGAAACTTAATACAATAAAGCCCGTGATAGCGATAACATTAAGAAATAAGCCTTTATAGGCAGCATACCTACTAAGCGCGATTACAACAAAAGACAACCCCAGAAGAATCAGGATGTTTATCCAGCGCTCTACTCTTAGAAGATACTGATTAGTGGTTACTGAATTAAAAAGATTCAGGTGAGCTCCCACGCCGGGATACCTTTCCTCCATAGGCGCCGCGTGCATATCAAAAAGGCCGGTAGCGGTTAAAGCTACATAACAAACCTTACCTTTAAGGTCTTTTAAGTCAACAACTCTCTTGCCCACATCTTCCGCGGACTCAGAACTACAATAGGCATCTAAGACGTCTATAAAGGAATAGTGTTTATATACTTTGCCCCATTTATCTATATAGTTTATTAAAATCTCATTTTTATTATTTATAGGAATAACGGCTTTATCTGCCAGCTTGATATAATTACCTTTATCAAAAATAATTTCATCATCTCTAAGGCCGTAATAATCCATAATGGCGGTTAAAGTCAATTGAGGATAATAGGTATCTTTATATTTCACATAAAGGGGTATCTTCCTATACTTTCCATCAATACCGGGCACTATATTAATGTGCCCGCTTCCGGCAGCTACTTTATTTAATCTTTTAATAATAACATCCTCATAGCATTCAGCCGTAACTTCATCATCTTTCGCGTAATCAATGATAAAACTATAAGGGTAATAGACTTTACCGTAATCCTTAGTAGCTTTTATTAAATGATTATCAAAATCGCTTGGCTGCGAGAAAAGAATATCAAAAATTACCATTCTTGCCCCGGCCTGCCTTAAAGCCTCAATGAGGTGAGCATGATATATCCTTTGAAAAGGCCAGGAACCAATCCTCTCAACATCATAAGAAGATATCTCAATAATTACAATATCGGAATTTACTTTCTGTGATTTATTAAAGGTGGGCCTTAACTGAAAACGCCAGTCAAGAGTTTGGAGCTCGAATATTTCAAATATCCTAAAATAACTTAATGATAGGATAATTATCGCGCATAAAGATAAAAGAGAATATTTTATTATTTGTTGTTGATATTTACGCATTAAATAAGTATCTTAGTTTAAAATTCCCTTTTGTATATCACTTCCGCTATCTTGAGCTTCTTTGGCCTTTTTATCCTTCTTTTTAGAAGCCTTAGTGTCTGTATCATCAGTCTTAATAAGAAGTTTCCAAGGGTGAGCTTTTAAGTCGGCGCTAAAATCTTTAAAGTTTTCTGTGGTGGCTTCAATATTTTTAAGTGTCGCTTCAACTTCTTTTCTACTTACCATATCATTGATATGCCCGGTTAATTTATTAACATTTTTTATAGCTTCATCTAAATTCACAGCCATATCTTCAGCTTTATCCATAAGAGCTTCCAATCTGAAAGGATCCTCCCCCCTAACGGGTTTTGAAGGATCTCTAAAGGGACTGCCGGTGCTGCCGCCGCTTATTTCAATATATTTCTCACCCATTAATCCCAAGGTTGTAATATAAAACTTTGAGTCCTCTCTAGTCTTAGCCCTCTCATTCATAAAGAGGTCGATAGCCACATGAGTTTTTTCATTATCGCATATAATTGCTATGTTTTTAACATACCCAACTTCCGCTCCGCAAAGCCTAACCGGAGAATGAGTTCTTATGCCGCTGACGTAGTCATAAAAGACACGCAAAGTATAACCGTCCCTTTTAAAATGCAGAGCACCTGTTGAATAAATAAACGCAAGAACAATAAAAAGGACAATAATAAGCATTAATCCTGTTTTGAACTCATTTGTAATCTTGGGCATAGTTTGGCTCCTTATTTCTCGGTTAATTCTTTTAAATAATTATCACCTTTTTGTAAAAACGAAATCGGGCCTTCCGGCTTTCCATTAATAAACTGTTGAACAAGTTCATCCTTTGAATTTTTTATTTCTTCCCGCGTGCCCACGGCAACAATTTCTCCTTTATGGAGCATGGCGATGCGGCTGGCTATTCTAAAAACACTCTGCATATCATGGGTTACCACCACAGACGTTACAGCCAGCTTCTTAGAAAAATCAAGTATTAGCTGATCTATAACACCGGCAACAACCGGGTCTAAACCGGCTGTAGGCTCATCATAAAATACAAAGGCCGGATCAAGCGCGATAGCTCTAGCCAAGGCGGCCCTTTTGTTCATGCCGCCGGAAATTTCACTCGGTAAAAGGCTGCCCATGCCCCGCATGCTTACCATGCTTAGCTTCAAATTAACTATAATATCTATGACACTTTCATCTAAATTAGTATGCTCCCTCAACGGCAAGGCGATATTATCCTTAACACTCATATAATCAATTAAGCCGCCTGACTGAAAAAGCATACCTATTTTCCTCCGTATCTTATCCAGCTCCCGCTGAGACGCGGCATTAACATCCTGGCCTTCAATTAACACCTGGCCTTCATCCGGACACAATATTCCGATAATATGCCTTAAAAGCGTGCTCTTGCCGCAGCCGGAACCCCCCATAATAACCATAACTTCACCTTTATAAATCTGAAGGTTGACACCGTTTAAAATACGCCGCCCGGCAAAATTTTTAACTAAATTTTTTACTTCTATAACCGGTTTTTTTTTATCTTCCATGATCATCCTTACATATTACCAAAGTAAAATATAGCCGTTAATATAGCATCAGCTAAAATTATCAAAACAAAAGAAGTAACTACGCTCTCAGTTGTCGCCCTGCCAACACCCTCAGCGCCTCCTTCTGTATTTAAACCCTTATAACAAGCGACAAGGCAAATAATTACACCAAAAACGGCACTCTTAAATAATCCCGTCATGATGTCTTTTAAGGCCAGAAATTCTTTTGTCATCTCAATATACAAATGGCCGTTAATATTTAAGTTTGTAACTCCTATAATAAAACCACCTAAAATACCGCTTAAATCAGCTATAGCCGCTAATGCCGGCATCATAATTAATAAAGCCAAAAATCTGGGAACGACTAAAAATCTAACCGGATTTATAGCCATAGTCTCTAAGGATTCTATCTGTTCGCTTACTTTCATACTGCCTAATTGAGCGGTAATAGCCGCGCCCACTCGTCCGGCTACAACCAGAGCGGTTAATACCGGGCCCAGCTCCCTGGTTATAGAAACGGCAACTAATCCGGTTACATAGATAACCGCGCCTAACTGCTGCAGCTGATAGGCGCTCTGCATAGCTAATACAAAACCGGTAAATATGGAAATAAAAAAGACAATCACAATTGACTTAACACCAACAAAGACCATTTGATCAAAAATAGTCTCCCGCTTGGCCGCTTTACCTTTGAAGGGCCCAACAAAAATCCAATGCAGTATCTGCATAAATAGATAAAATATATCTGTAACGGTCATGAGCAAGGAATTAGCTTTTGCTCCTAAAGAACTTATGAAATCGACCGGTTTTTTATTTTCCATATCTTAAAAAGAGGTTATCGCTTTTTCTTCGGAATCTTCAAAATCAAATATATCTTTTAATCTGACCATATCAAGAATTTCTTTTATTTTCTCAGATGTCTCGGCGAGCCTTAAATCGCCTCCAGCGCTTTTTACTTTCTGTAAAAGCTCTACCAGCGTAGCCATGCCGGAACTATCTATATAACCCACATTCTTCAAATTAATAATTACCTTTTTTGCTCCCTGATCGACAGCATCAATAAGCCGCTTTCTCAAATCGGGAGATGTCGAAAATGTAACCTCCCCGGTAACTCTACAGATAACCATATCATCTTTTTTTTCTATAGAAATATCCATCTTTAATCTCCCTTTTTTATTTTTTTTACCATGGTAATTTGATTGCCCTTATCATTAAAACATACTTCATCCATTAGGCGGCGTATTAAATAAATACCTCTGCCTTTTAACTCCTGAAGATTTTCTTCTAATATAGGGTCCGGGAGGTTTTTATAATCAAAACCTTCACCTCTATCGGTTATAATAATTTTTAAGATACCGTTATCTACGCTGTAATCTATTTCAATAGGTAAGTCGGGGTTCAGCTTATTGCCGTATTTCATGGCATTTATCAATGCTTCTTCTAAGCAAAGACGTATATCCAATAAATCGTAGGAGGCTAAATTGAATGGCAGGAGAGATTGCAGTATTTGCGCGCTTGCTTCTTTAACATTTTTAAGCTCACTGGGAATTCTTATCGCTTCAGATAGTCTCACATCCGCCCCTTTGTTTAACCGTTATTATACATAAATTATGGCTACCTTGTAAACCTTTTTCTTTGTTTTTCTTGAAGTATTTGAAGTATAAGGTATAATAACTTCATGAAAAGAATATACTTTTTATTTGTAATTCCTTTTTTATTAATAGCGCTTTTCTCCTGTGATTATCCTAAAGTTAAAAAGAGAGACACGCAAGCGCCTCTTATCCCCGCTCGAGAAGCACTCAAGCTTAATGATGATCAACTCCTTGATGAAATACAGTACCGCATTTTTAATTATTTCTGGAATGAAATATATCCTGAGACGGGAATTGCCTATGATCACACCCGGAACAAAGTAGGTAAGGTGGCGGCAACGGGCTTTGAATTAGTCGCCGTTTGCATTGGGATTGATAGGAATTGGGTTAGTTATGAAGAGGGTTATAAAAGATGCCTGCTTATCTTAAATGCTTTCTGGGATGACCCGGATGACCCGGATGATATATTCGTAGAGGGAAAATACGGCCTTTACTGGCACTTTATTGACGGCCGCACAGGAAAAAAAACTCCCACAGACTGTGTTGCCATGTGCGACAGTGCCGATTTTATCGCGGGTGCTTTAATCGCGGGAGAATACTTTAAAGGAACTGAGATTGAAGAACTTTCAAAGAAAATATACGATAAGGTTGAGTGGGATAAATTTGCCACCTACAACGATAACGGACAAGCGGGACTGTTGTCTTACGGCTGGGTGCCGCCGGAGACTTCGGACACATATTATGATATAGACGGCCTCTTACCTTTTAATATGGACTTCTTGGCCGATAACTCCCTATTAATATATGCTTTGAGCTTAGGCTCCAAAACACATCCTATATCTGAAGATACCTGGCAAGCTTACATGAAAACATACGCCAAAGGAGAGTACGCCGGTTACAAGTGCCATATGACGGGCGCTCTTTTTAACCGGGAAGTACCTTTTTCATTTATTGACCCCAGGCATAAGCGGGACATGAACATAGATTATTATTTAGATACCATAAACGCTATTTTGGCCGATATGGCATTTAATCAGAAAGAAAACCGGTATCCTTCCTGGGCCTGGGGCCTAAGCGACTGCTTCGGTAAAGATACATACTCGCATGCCGCTCCCCCGGGATATGTGGCTAATGACGGCACTATAGCCACCAATGCCTTTGTCTGTTCCCTGCCCTTCGTACCTGAGATATCTTTGAGGTCTATCAGGAAATCAATAGAGCACTACGGTGATAAATATTGGGGGGAGTACGGTTTACCCAGTTCTTATAGCTTAAAGACGGACTTCATCAGTCCCTTTTATGTGGGTATAGAAACCGGCCCTATGATATGTATGATTGAAAATTACAGAAGCGCTATGGTCTGGGATTTATTCGCGCAAACAGAGGCTATGCGCAATTTTATTAAACGAGGTGATTTCTCCGGAATAATTGACGACTTTGAACTGCCGCCGCAAGCCCCATCCTATGCCTTATGGAATTGCACTAATGGAAGTTTTGAAGTTCGCGAAGATAACCCTCAACATGGAAGCAAATGCCTTTCAATTACAACCGTCTCCATGACATCCGCCACCAAGCGCATTATCTTAATCGCGGAACTTTCCGAAAACGATTTACTAAAATATAATTACAATAAGTATATTTCTTTATGGGCTCGTGATGTCGAAATCAATTCCGTCTCAATCAAAACCGGGCGCTTCTTTTTTAAAAAACTTCAACCCGCCGGTTATGTGAATTCAGAAAACTGGCGGCACTATTATTTTAAACTACCCGATAATATAACCGATAAACAGCTAAAGTCCATATCTCTTGACTGCAAAACAACAGGATGGAATCCTGCCATAGATAACATAACCTGTGAATCTAAAAAAATAACCCAAGCGCCCGCGAAAATAGAATTTATCTTAGCCCAAGAGGGTGAAATAGGTAAAACCATTAAGCTTAACTGGAAAAAATCCAACGACGAATTTATTAAAGAGTATATTCTTTATATCAGCAAAAAACCACCGGTAGATAATCAAGATTTTAAAAACGCGGAAAAAAAACTGCTGGCCAATTCTGATAATAATTCCGCGA
The DNA here is from genome assembly GCA_965370735.1 of uncultured bacterium. GTDB lineage: Bacteria > Omnitrophota > Gorgyraeia > JAGLLT01 > JAGLLT01 > Kappaea. The sequence goes on from CBDUVS010000022.1 coordinate 8,110, forward strand.
TAATCAGTAAAACCATCCTCAAAGAAGATAATGACCTTTACTATTTCAACGTAAGAGCAAGAGATAAATGGGACCATATGGGCCCGCCCTCGGATTGCCTTTCATCAAAAAGCAATCCCGATAACTGCAATCCTGTGCTTTATAATTTCAACTCCCCCTGTTTATCTAAGTGGCAAGCCGGCAATCCCGGCTGGAAGCTTGAGATAGTTAAAATCATAAATGAGCAAGCTGTAGAAACTGACGCCCTTAAAATTCATTTCATTAAAACGGATAACGCCTGGGATTACATTGAAGTTGAGGTTGACCCGAAACTAATGGCTGTTCACCGTTATCTAACTATCAAGGTAAAAGGCAAGGTAAAAATATTAACTAAACTGTTTATTAAAAAGGATGACGAACAGGATATTAATATAGCCGAATCTAAAAATGACGATTGGAATGTATTAATCTTTGATACACAGCAGGCTTCTCAATTAAGGAGCCGCCTGGATAAAGTTACTAAAATACTTCTTTTTATTGAACCCGGTTCAGTAAATGTTGAAGGTGACATTTATATCGACGAGGTTAAACTGCTCAATTAATTCTGAAAAAATTATAAATTATATTTCTTACTCTTAAAAAATTCCTTAAGAATATTTTGTATGTATTTCTCGCCGGTTAAACTCTTCTTCTTGAAAAGCGGGGACAAATCTAAGCCGTAAATAAGCGCTTTTCCTCCAGAAAAAGCATGTGTCTTATTAAAGACAGCGTTAGCTCTTAATCTTCCCAAAAGAGCCTTATCATAACGATGCCCTTTATAGTATTGAGATTTATAAACAGCTAAAAGCTTCTTTATTAAATCAACTGATGAACTCACGTCAAAAGCCACTTTGTATTTATCCGGCAACCAATCCAGCGAACCCCAGACCTCCATGCCGTAAATAGCTTTAGGGCGTTTCTTTAAGGGTAGCTTTTTAATCGAAGAAACGACTCTTTGGGCTACAGCCGTGTGAGTGGGATGATTATCAAATAAGCTGTGAGTATAAATAGTTTCTATAGGCATATTTTTAATAAGGTTAAATATTATATCTACCACCTCGCGCTTCCTTCGAAGACTCTTTATATCTTTACTTGAAATTCGTAAAAAAGCAACGCCGCTGTATCCTCCCGCGCGCGCGGCTTGCTCTTGCTCTTTTTCTCTAATCCTTTGAATTTTATCCGGAGATAAATTCTTATACTCAGGCTTTATAGGTTTTCCCTTATTATCACCTACAACAATCCCAAAAAAACCCTTAGGCTTTTGGGCTATGGGCATAAGAGCTAACATCTCAATATCATCCGCGTGAGCTACTATCGCCAGATGCTTGCTTCTTTTATATACTGCCTCCAGGGGCTGTTTATCCGGAATATATATCTTACTCATCTAAAACCTTATGAAAAAATCGATGTAAGGATTATCCGCTCTCTTTGATATCTTTTTATAGTAGTAACTCATCGACATTAGAAAGAATCCCGTTATTATAAGCAAAAGGGCTACAATTACTCTTAGAAGCGGCTCAAAGACAACGATTAACATACCTGATAAAATAATAATTACACCTAATAACATACCTACCTCCAAAAAAATTATCGTCAGTATTAATATGGGTCTCTTATCGTGTGGAATATATTATAAATTCCGCTGAGTTTTGCCCAAATTTTAAAATTATTATCTCTGTTTGTAACTTTTATCCTTCTTATAGCGTAAGGGTCATCATTTGCTAAAGATTTATCGAAACCTCTATTAGTCGTAAAGGCCGTTAAGTACCCGGCATCTTTTAATATTTTCTGCGCCTGTATAGTATATCCCCCGGAACAATAGGCAAAGAACTCAACCGGCCTCCCGGTCATTTGTTCAAGTTTCTCTTTTGAGACACAAAGCTCTTCATACAATCTCACCTTTTTCAAGGAAGGAACGTACTTTTAATTTAATGTATGGCTGGCAATAACAATTCCGTCTTTATGCATCTGTTTGATTTCATCAATATTCAAATAACCTTCTTTGCCTATTTTATTAACAACTACAAATATAACCGCCGAAAACCCATTCTTCTTAAGCACGGGGTAAGCATAGGTATAGTTATTTTTATATCCGTCATCAAAGGTAAGCATCACCAAATTCTTCGCGGACTTTTCCTTACCCTCTTTAAGTATCCGCGAATACTCATAAGGAGTAATAACCTTATAGTTATTGCTCTTTATAAAATTCATCTGCTCTATAAATCGTTCCGGGGTCACATTAACCGTATTTCCATCCTCCGGGGGGCTTATGTTATGGTACATAAGAACAGGTATGTCGTAGTGATTTGCCCTCACATAAAAATAACCGGCCGTGAGCCCGATAACCAATAAAAGAATACTTATTATAGTAGCCTTGAAAATAACTCTTAGTAATTTCAGCAAAACAACCATATAATTTTATCCTATCTTTTTTTAGGCCTTGAAAAATGAGCCATAGAATAACTAACCAGCGCCACCATACCTAAAATTCCCCAACCCATAACAAGAATAACGCTCTGGGGATAATCTTCATAAGGGTCTTTTAAATCAGAATACAGCGACGTCGCTAAAAGAAATATGAGCAATGTGGGTATTATATACTTTATTAAATAACTCCACCACACCCCTATCTTTATTTCAGAGACGTCATTTATATACTTTCTTAATTTCTCGGCTCCGTATATCCAGCCTACCGCGACAACCTCAAGAAGGCCTACAAAAACCAGCCCGTAATGAGTAATAAAGTGATCAACTATATCCAGGTAATACAACCCGGCAGCGGTCGTAAATACCACCCCGCTTAAAAAACCAAAAACACACACATATAAAGATACATCTTCTCTTCTTAAATGGGCATATTTATCACTGATTACCGTGGTTACCGCCTCAACCAATGAAAAAGCGCTGTCAATACCCAGAGTAATAAGCATCAGGAAAAATAAAGCCGCGAAAACGGGAGCACCGGGAATTAAAGATAATGCCTGTGGAAAAACAATAAAAGCAAGTTTGGGCCCGGAAGCCGCTAAAGTATGGACCGGAATATTTTGCTGAGCACTCATATAGCCTAACGTCGCAAAAACAGCGAAACCGGCAACAATAGAAATGCAAGAATTAACAACCGATACAACTACCGCGTTTTTCGCGATATCGCTTTCTTCATGCTTATAGCTGGCGTAGGCAATCATAACCCCAAAGGCCAGGCTCAAGGTAAAAAATATCTGGCTCATGGCTGCCGACCAAACATCAGGATCTAATATAGCCGCCCAATTGGGTTTTAAGTAGTAGGCTATACCATCACCGGCACCCGGAAGCGTTACCACTCTCGCGACCAATACGACCAAGAGAATTATCGGTAAAGGCATTGTCAAAGTCACAACCTTACTAACACTCTTAATCCCCTTCCATATAGAAAAATATATTAAAAACCAAACTATAATAAGGGCCACCAATATGGAGCTAACTATAAAACCGTTCTGAAAAGGGCTGCTGCTTAATCTGATTACATCTTCGGTAAAGAACTTGGCTGTCTGATCTCCCCAGGCCAAGCTAAAGGAAAATTTAAAGTACAACAATGACCAGGCCATAACAACCGCGTAATAACTAACTACCACAAAACCGCACAAAACGGCTCCGAAGCCTATTGACGAAAGCATATGTTTTATTTTACCGAAAGAACCGCTGGCTCCTAACTGCATGCGCTGGCCTATGGCAAATTCCATCATCAACAACGGAATTCCCATCAAGACAAGCATAACAATATAGGGAATTAAAAAAGCTCCTCCTCCATACTTACCGGCTAAGTAAGGAAATCTCCAGACATTACCTAAGCCGACAGCCGAACCAACCGCCGCGAACACAAATATCAACCTTGAACTCCAGCGAGGCCTTACCATTAATTCTCCTTTGTTTCAT
>CBDUVS010000023.1:0-12007 GCA_965370735.1 uncultured bacterium
TATCACTGCTTACTTTTATGTTCTTTTTCTCAAGAAAATATCTGATTGCCGCCTTTCCTGAATGCTTACCAAATACCAGCTGATTCTTCTTTCCAACGGCAGATGGTTTAAAAGGCTCATAAGTTACCTGCTTTTTTATTATTCCGTCCTGATGTATGCCGGATTCATGCAGAAAACAATTTTTGCCTACTATGGGTTTTCCCCGGGGAATTTCTCTTCCTGAGGCCTTACTTACAAATTTAGATAATTGAGGCAGCTTTTTGATATTTACTTTTAGTTTAACAGCATAAATATATTTTAAAGCCATAATAATCTCTTCCAACGCGGCGTTTCCCGCGCGCTCTCCGAGGCCGGTTACCGTTGTACTTACAAAACGAGCTCCGGCGGAAATGCCGGCAAGAGCGTTGGCTGTCGCGAGTCCGAAATCATTATGAGTATGAACCTCTATATCAATGTTAACCGCCTGACGAATACATTCAATTATACTAAATATCTTAAATGGTTCTAAAATACCCACGGTATCGCAAAATCTAAATCTATCGGCCCCTTCTTTTTTTATTGTCTCTATGTATTCGATTAAAAAGTCAAAATCAGCTCTTGAGGCGTCTTCAGCACTCACGATTAAATATAGCTTATGCCTCTTGGCATAATCTATTGTCTTTTTAATCCGCTCTATTATCCATTTTCTTGTTTTGTTCAATTTATAATTTATATGAATATCTGAAACAGGTAGAGAAATACTTATTGAAGTAAGCCCGCATTTAATGGACTCATCTATATCCTTTAAAACAGCTCTATTCCAGCCCGTTATCCTTGCCTTTAAATTTTTATCCAAAATCTTCCTTATTGCTCTCTTTTCAATATCTCCCATTGCGGGTATACCAGCTTCTATTTCCTGAATTCCTATACTATCAAGCAAAACAGCTATTTTTACTTTTTCATCAATGGTAAAAGCAACACCCGCCGCCTGCTCACCATCCCTTAAAGTTGTATCATTAATGGTTATTTTTGAAGGTATATTTTTAACTTTTAATTTTTGCATTTTGAATTTTGAATTTTTAGTTTATATTATCCCATCGAACCCATAGTAGCAAAGCTGAAGATCCCGTCAAAATTAATCTTCGGCAATTTGCCGCGGCACATAAATAAGGTGGAACTAACAACTTCAAAGTTGTGCTTACTCAAAATTCTCTCCGCCTTCTTATTAACTGATGGAACATCTAACAGCACTTCGCTTTGAGACTCCAATTCAGATAGCCCGGAAGTAAATAATTTTTCGGCTGTTTTTTCATCCCCGTTTTCCAATTCCCAGGGGCCGACGATAACAATGCGGCCAGCTTTACCATACATTAAAAACCCGGAAGGCTCATAATGGGAACAAATACAGCGCGTAAGAGATAGTTGGGTAATCAGAGAAAACCTCTCATCTTTCCATAAAGAAGTATCTACTTTAAGAAAGTTAAAAATGTCGGGGATGTTTCTCCGAAAACTCATTCCTTTTTCAACAGGTTTCGCGGCTTTGCCGCGCCAGCGATTTACCAGTATAACTTTTTTAAAACCAAATTTTTCATAAAGGCCTTCCGCTCCGCAGGCAGCGTTCAAAAAAATCTGTTTTTTCTTTTTTTCCTCCAGGCAGTTAATTGCCCTTGTTAAAAGTTCCCTGCCTATACCCCTTCCCCGGCGCCCCCTGGAAACAACGAAATTACCTATCCACGCGCTTTGATTATGTTGAAAAGTCATAATAGACCCAATAACCTTTCCATCTTCCACATAGACGAAACAACTAAAGGGATTAAGTTCAATAAAGGTCTGAAATTCAATTAAATCAGATATCCACCCTTCTTCAAGCGCCATTTGTAAAATAGCCGGCAAATCTTCTTCTGTCGTATACCTGATTTCGCGCTTCGCTTTCTCCTTCGCTAAACACAGCATTACCTTTTTCACCTATCCCCTCCTGGAATAGCACAGGATATTACTGTTTTCTAATTTAATTTGAGCCGCGCTGTTTCTACTGCTTTGATGACAATCACAAAATCCATTTTTCGCTATCGCCTTGCAGTCAATTTCTTTAAATATGTCCTCAGGGAAGCCTGTCCGAACAATTCTGCCGTTTTTTAACACAGCAACCCTGTCAGCTAACGCGAAAGCCTCTTCAAGGCAGTGCGTAACATATATGGTAGTAAAACCTAATTCTCTGTGAAGTTTGTGAATCTCTGTTCTTAAATATCTGGCAGTGTGAAAATCAAGGCTGTTTAATGGTTCATCAAAAAGCATAATTTCCGGGGATGGAGCAATGGCCCGCGCCAAGGCAACCCTCTGTTTTTCCCCGCCGCTTAGGTCCCTGGGATAACGATAAACAAGATGTTCTATTCTCATTAATCTCAACAATTCATTCACTCTTGATTTTACCTTACTTTTAGGTTCTCCCTGAACGCGGAGCCCATAAGCTATATTCGCTCTAACACTTAAATGAGGAAACAGGATTAAATTCTGAAAGAGATAACCTGCCTTTCTTTGATAAACAGGAAACTCATCTACAGGGCTCCCGTCAAACAATACTGAACCTTTATGCTCAATCAGCCCGGCGATAATATTAAGTAAAGTAGTTTTTCCCGCGCCTGTCGGCCCCCAAAGTACTAGAAACTCTTTGTCAGATATTTCCAGGTTTACATCGTGGCATATAAAGTTGTTGATATTTTTTAATCTAATGTTGGGCATATTGTCTCCATTTATGAGTCAATTTGTGTTCAAGGTAGATAAAAAATCTTTCAAAAGATAGGCACATCACTGCCAAAACCATCAAACACACTATGATTATATCCACTCGCAGCAGACTTTCCGCCCTCATAAGCAGTGCTCCGATACCGGTGGGGATCGCAACCATCTCAGCGGCAATTATTACCCTCCAAGCCATCCCCGCTTCTAATCTCAAACCGGTAAATATATTGGGCAACGCCAACGGTATAACTACTGTGGTCAGAACTTTCCATTCAGACGCCCCGAGGCTTTGCGCGGCTTTAATAAAATCTTTGTTTACACCTTTAATGCCGGTAACCGTGTTATAAAGCACAGGGAAAAATGAGCATATAAATATAATCATAATCGGCAGCATCTCACTTATTCCAAACCAGAGCATTAAAATCGGCAGCCAGCCAAGAGCGGGGATGGAATAAAATAAGCTGAATATGGGATGAGCCACTTTATGTATTTTTTCTTCATAACCCATCAGAATTCCTACTGTTATGCCGGCTATGGAACCGGCAGAAAGGCCAATTAAAACTCTTACGAGGCTGCTCAAAAAGTTATCTATCAACATTCCATTAGCTGTTAAACGATAAAATTCCTGAATTACAACAGTAAAAGGGGGGAAAAAGAAATGCCCGGGAATAAGTTCCAGCCGGGTAACAATCTCCCAGATTAACAGAAAAACTAATACAGGAATTAAACTATGAACAGCTTTCATTTTTCTCATTCGAGAAACCTCAAATCAATAAAATCTTCCGCTTTAAATGATTCTTTTATATATCCTAATTCCATGCAAACATCTATCGCTTCCTGAATTTCTTGTGGACTAATATCAGTAATATTAACTAATCTTGTAGTCAAAGATTTTAATACCGGTGAGGGTGTAATTCCGAGTTTAGAAGCCGCGCCTATAGCTTTGACAGGAAATATCTTTTTCCCGGCAATCTGTAATCCTCCGGTAACAATCTCCGCGGCTTCTTCGGGATGCTCATTGATAAATCGCGTTGCCCGCCCAGTAACCTTAACCAATTTTTTAACTATATCAGGATGTTCTTTTAAAAGTTCTTCCCTGACAACCAAAACACTGCCATGCATATCAGGCCAGAGGTCTTCAGCGCTTAAAAATACCTTAAGCCCTAACTCCTCTGCCATACTCGGAAACTGCTCACAAATAAAAGCCGCGTCCAATTGACCCATTTTAAGAGCAAGAAGTAGTTTTGGCGGATTCATCCTCCGGACTTTTTTTAGTATTTGATCTTTATCTAAATGATATTTTTCGAGCATCTTATGCAAAAGCGCGTCAACAGGGCTTCCTTCCCGCGCGCATCCAATACGAATTTCTTTCTTTTCCAAGTCATCTATACTTTTAACCTTATCAAGGTTAACAACAAGGCCATAACCATACTTATGAATTCCAGCAACAATCTTTATCGGCACATTGGCATTAGCTTTGGCATTTATAGCCGGGATTAGACAAATATAAGCGGCATCAATATCCCCTTTTGACAAAGCGGCAGCCAGAGCCATACCGGTTATATAATTTTCATAACCGGTAACAGTTAAACCCTCTTCTTCATACCAGCCTTTTTGATTTGCTATATGGGCGCAGGCAGAATGAGTGGTAAATTCCACAGCTATCCGAATAGACTTTTCGGCTGCCTCTTGCTTTTCGCTGCAGCCCGCTATTCCAAAAAGTATAATGGCTGAAATTACTAACAAAATGAGTTTTCTCATTCTTTAATCCTCTTTCTCTTCACCCTTCCCCTTTTTCCTTTATCCTTATAACTTGTGACCTGTGACTTGCCTGTGCCCGCTTGTGCCCGTGAGGGTATGACTTATCCCTTACATCCCTTCCGGACAGTATCTTTTTAAATTCGAAAGATACACTGCCCCGGCACAGGTTACGCCGTAGAATACAGTCGGTTTGCTTTTTACTATAAATTGTTTATAGGTATTATTCACAAAAGTTGAGCCGGTCGCGAATATTAAATCACACCATTCTATATTTTTCCCTGTATCTTCAGGCGATTCTACTGTTACCCCGTTAATTTTTTTCCCAATATTTTCTTTATCTATGTCGGTTACACGAAGCTCAAACTCTTTACTCAGTGCTTCCACAAAGCGAGGCTGAAAACCTGCCTGGAATATCTTTGGATTTCCAAAGTTATCTCTTATAAATCCAACTATTCTTTTCCGGCAGTTGACAGGGCCCGCGTCTTTACAATGGCTTGTCTTATCAATCAAACCAAGACAGTTTAAGGCCGCGTTAATAGTTGAAATGAAAATTGCCCGCCTAAAATTATTTTTTAGTTCCATATTTGCTATTTCATAAAGAGAACCCTCGTAATCACCAAACATATCCGTAAACGCTACACCATAAGCGCCGTTAAAATCAGCCTGCATTAGCCTCTCCCGCCCTTTTTGGATGGGATAGTCATTATGCTCAGGATTTCCTATTGCTTCTTCAGCTGAAAGCACTTTTGTTTTTATCCGCACAATTCCATCTTTTATATCGCGGGCGCGAATAATTTTATTTATCTGTTTTTTAAGTTCTTTCACGCGATTAAATAATCCTCCACGGCTCCGCCATCTTCAAGAGCATCAAGAATTTTATCAACTGCCTCTTCGGTTACTTCGCCATACCAGTAGTTATCCGGATAAACTATCATAACCGGCCCTTTTTCACACGCTTTAAGGCACCCTGTACTGGACACCATCGCGTCTATGCCTCTATCAACTATCTCTTCTTCAATATACTGAAGAAGGGCCGGAGCCCCTTTCTTATTGCATACACCCTGAGGCTCACCCGTAAGCCTGAACGAGTTACATACAAAAATGTGGTACTTGGGTTTTTTCATTGCTACACTCCTTTAAAATTTTAAAACATTCCGCGTTGTCCTCTCCCAATAATCCTACAGCGTCCGCCCTGCACCTGGCACAATGATACATCTGAGTAAGATGTTCTCCCGCCTTCTTTCTAATCTTTTGAACAAGTTCAGGGGAAGGTTCTTTAACGTTTTCAAAAACAGTTCCTTTGTTCTGGTAATATCCGATACAATTGTGGATATCTACTCTCAACTCTGCCATTTTTCTGGCGACAGCTTCGATATGACAGTCGTTTATGCCGGGAACTATTATAGTATTAACCTTTACGTTAATGCCTTTTTCTTTAAGAGACCTGACTGCTTTAAGTTGCTTATCCAGCAATATCTCAAATCCTTCACTGGGGCCGTATACTCTTTTCCCAAATCGCACCCAGGCGTAAATCCTGGCGCCTACTTCGACATCGAGGGCGTTTATGGTAATAGTTACATGGCTTACATTAAGCTTCGCGAGTCCTTCTATATAAGGGCCGATGTTAAGCCCGTTTGTGGCCAGGCACAAAATTATCTCCGGATATTTTTCTCTGACCATCGTCAGAGTTTCCATCGTTTCTCGCGCGTTGGCAAAAGGGTCTCCCGGGCCGGCAATTCCCACAACTGAAATATTGTGGACTTTTTTCATTACATACTCCAGGTAATGAAGAGACTGCCGCGGCGACAGCAAAGCGCTGGTAACCCCGGGCCGGCTTTCATTAACACAATCATACTTCCTATTGCAGTAATTACACTGAATGTTACACCTTGGCGCCACCGGCAGGTGAACTCTTCCAAAAGTGTGCCGTATTTTATCGTTAAAACAGGGATGATTTGATATATCCATAGCCATTTTAATTTCCTTTCACATGTATGAGTATCCGACAGGTGATACTTCTTGTTCCTTTTCAATAACCGCGTTTACTATCCTGTCAAACAACTGCTGAGTACCTTCATATCCCAAATGCAAAATTCTCTGAGCGCCTATTCTGTCATGTATCGGAAAACCAATTCTTACAAGTGGTACAGCTAATTTTCTTGCTATATAGTAACCCTTACTCCCGCCAATCATAAAATCAATGTCTAAACCTTCACACTTTTCGAGTATCTCTTCAAAATCAAACCCCTCACAAACCGATATTTCTCTCCCGTAAAGAGCTGCCACTTCACCGAGGACGCGCTCAAGGGTTCCGGTACGCGCTCCGGTAGCGCAAAGAACCGGAATTACCCCTATCTCAAGTAAAAAGGAAGCAACGGCAGCCACCAAGTCTTCATCGCCATAGACAACGGCCTTTTTTTCAAACATATATTTGTGCCCGTCTACGTACGAATCTACAAGCCGGCCGCGCCTGAGCCGATATTTATCCGGTATTTTTCTACCGCTAAGTTTTTCTAAAAGTTCAAAAAGCAAATCGGTTAACCTGATGCCGATCGGCAACCCGAGAGAAAACCGCTCTACGGAAAAACGTTCTTTAAGAAAAGTTCCCGCCGTTTTTTTCTCCTTGAGGCTATGGCCGAATTCAATTACCCCCAACGAACCCCCCAGAGAAGCAATTTCTCCAAGTGAAGTACCACCCCGCTGTATCCTTTGATACTCTGTCCACAATCCGCCTTCTAAGGTCTCTGAATAATCGGGCAGGATAACACTATCAAGGCCAAAGTCGCTTATCAGCTCTTTTAGATACCGGATATCCGCGGGTGAAACCAACCCGGGAAAAATTCCGATTCCCTGAAACCTTTTCTGCCTCGACGCCAAGGTTGAGACAACAGCGCCTACTGCCGCGTGAAAACCGTCCATATGAGTTCCCGTATAACTCGGCGTTGAGACATAGACGATTTTTGGGACAAAATCAGATGATTGTTTCGAAAGAAACTCGCGCAAAATCATTGGTACGTCATCACCTATAGTTTCACTCAAACAGGTAGTTGCTACACCAATAAGTTCCGGATCATACTGTTTACAAACGTTCTCAAGTCCCGTTAATAAATTATCCCTCCCGCCAAAAATGGCCGTCTCTTCGGAAAAATTGGAAGCCGCGATGTCAACCGGTTCCTTAAAATGGTTAATGAGATAGCGGCGTATATATGTCGAGCATCCCTGAGAACCATGCAAAAAGGTCAAGGCGCCCCTGATGCCCCGAAAAACAAGGCTTGCTCCCAGCGGAGCGCACAACTTACAGGGATTTCTGGTAGCTGTATAAAGTTTCTTCTCTGTTTCCATAATTCATCCCGCCTTTTCTCTCCGGGGCGCGAATTGCCACACCGGGCTCATCACCGACGAATAGACTTCATGGGCAAAGTTAAGCATTCCTTTAAACCCCGCCAGCGCCATTTTGCGTTGGTGATTGTGGTCACAAAAACCAATACCGAGCTTATAAGCCAAATAGCGTTCTTTGACTCCGCCGATAAAAATATCGGCATTTTTCTCCAGCATAAACCTGGATAGCTCCAACGGATTGGCATCATCAACGATTATTGTTCCCTCCTCGCACATCTCTTTCAAGCGTCTATAATCATCTTTATTGCCTGTTTGCGAACCTACTACGACAACCTTCATCCCCAGGTAATCAAGCGTTTTTATCAGAGAAAAAGCCTTAAAAGCGCCTCCTACGTAGATAACAGCTTTTTTTCCCTTAAGTTTTCTTTTATACTGCTCAAGAGGCAATTTTATGTTTTGGACCTCGCTGTTAACTACTTCGTCCGTTAGTCGAAGTACTTCTTTATTTCTAAAAAAACGCGCTACATCATAAAGAGCGCTTGAGGTATCCTCAATGCCAAGATACGAGACATGAATAAAGGGTATTCCATAACGTTCTTCCATTATTTTCGCCAGAGGCATCATTGAACCGGAACACTGAACCACATTGAGTTTTGCCCCATGCGCTTTTTGTATATCCGCGACGCGCCCGTCACCGGTCACAGTAGAGACAACCTCCACCCCCATCCGGTGATAATAATCCTTGATTAACCATGTTTCCCCGGCAATGTTAAAATCACCAAGAAGATTAATACTAAAGCGGCTAATATTATCTATTGATCCGCTTCCAACAAGAGCCGCCAATGCCTTACAGGCGGCACGATAACCATCTTTTTTCGTCCCCTTAAAACCTTCTGAATGAACCGGAAGAACGGGAATATTCTTCTGGGCACTTACCTTACGGCATACCGAATCTATATCATCTCCGATAATCCCAATGATACAGGTAGCGTAAACAAAGGCGGCTTCCGGTTTATATCTATCGATAAGTTCGCATAAAGCGCTATAGAGTTTTTTTTCGCCGCCAAAGATAACGTTTTTTTCCTGAAGGTCCGTTGAGAAGCTCAAACGGTGCAGTTCCGGCCCCGATGATAAAGAACCCCTGATATCCCATGTATAAGCCGCGCAGCCAATGGGCCCATGAACCAGGTGCAAAGCGTCAACTATAGGATATAATACTACGCGGGAGCCGCAAAAAACACAGGCCCGTTGGCTGACAGAGCCGGCAACAGTTTGCCTTTCGCATTGCATGTTAAAGGGGTTATCCATAGATTCTTTACCCCCGTAATATATTTGCTTTTTTCTCTCTTCTAATATTTTTATTTTATCCATAAAAGATCCTTCGACTCACTTCGTTCGCTCAGGATAAATTCGACCATACGATTTATCTCGTCCTTCGAACTACATAAATCGTGGTTTCATTTACATTACAAGCTCAAAACTTTCCTCGAGCGCGTCCCTGTCCTGTCTATTCATAAGCGCGCTTAGTATATTTTCTAATATCCTCATCGCGCCTCTGTACCCTGCTGTTGGAAAATAACTATGGCCGATTCTATCAAGTATGGGAAATCCCATTCTTATAAACGGAATATCTTCATCCCTCGCGATATATTTCCCATATGTGTTACCTATAAGCAAATCAACCGGTTCATTCTTTATCCACTGATGCAGCAGAAACATATCAGCATTAGCACCATTCTTTATCTTTGCCTCAGGCACCGCATCTTTGAGCACCTCTTTCATCCTCTTTCCAAATTCTTTTCCGGGCGTGCCGCTAACAATGTAAACGGGCTTCATGTCGATATCAACAAGAAACTCCGTAAGCGGGATTAGGTGATCCGGGTCGCCGAAAAGGGCCACCCTTTTATTATAGAAATACTGCTGCATGTCGGTAATAATATCAACAACCCTTCCTCTTTCATCCGTAATTGATGCCGGCACATCAACATCAGCGGCTCTGCTAAGAGCAACGATGAATCTGTCAGTTGCTGAAAGCCCTATGGGGATATCCAGCGCTTTGTATTTCACCTTGCACTTATTTTCAAGTTCCTTTGCCGCGGCTTCCGACGCGAAATTTCCCAGAGCGAGGGTGAATTTGCTCTCACCGGTACTTTTTAATTCAGGTATGGTAACTCCGCCTTTTGGATAAAAAGCATGATGTCCCGTTTGCGGCGCGTCGAGGATGTCGGATGTATCGGGAAACAAAACAATTTTTACACCCATTTCTTTTGCTGTCTTTTTTATCTCCCTCATATCCGACGGCTCTACCCACCCGGGAATAATGTTTATCTGATTTTTTTTCTCCCCCGTTGATTTTGAGAAATATTTAACCATACCCTTTACCATATTCGCGAAGCCGGTAATATGAGAACCAACGTAGCTGGGCGTATTGCAGTGTATTACATGTTTACCCTCCGGAACCTTTCCATCGTTTCTTGCCTTCTGGCAAATTTGGTTTACATCGTCACCTATTGTTTCGGAAAGACAAGTCGTATGAACCGCGATAATATCCGGGTTATAAATGGTAAAAATATTGTTGATTGCCTGCACAAGGTTTGATTGCCCCCCAAATACTGAAGAACCTTCGGTGAAAGAACTGGTCGCGGCCATTATCGGCTCTTTATAGTGCCGCGTTAGCGTACTTCGGTGATAAGCACAACATCCCTGTGAGCCATGGCTATGCGGCAGGCAGGCATGTACGCCCAGAGCCGCGTACATAGCCCCAATAGGCTGGCACATTTTAGCCGGGTTTACTGTAAGAGCTTTTCTCTCTTTAATTTCATTTGGCGTATGTCTTAAAAGCATGGTAAGGTTCCTTTCAAATTTTACTCAGCAACAAAGGTAGCTGTAATTTCAGGTTTATTCTCCCACGGAGCTTTTATCAGCCTCCATACTTTTGTATTTACCGTTCGTTCCATCTCCCTGTAGAAGTTAATCGCCCCTTTAAATGCCGCAAAGGGGCCCCCATAATCATAGCTGTGCAGTTGTTTCATGGGAACACCTCTCTTCTGTACAGTATATTTTTCCTTAATCCCCGCGCAGAATACTGCCGGTTTGTATTTTTCAATAAGTTTTTCCGTTTCATGCTGGCTTATATCATCGATGACTACCGAATTTGGTTTCATTTCAGACATCATACCTTCATACCTGCCCATCGGAACACCCATTTTTTTAAGTTTCTCAAGCTCCTGTGGAGACTTTCTCAACCGGTATCTTGTTGGATCCTTTTCAACTTCAAGCTCCTCAATATTTCTGCTGTCAGCATCAACCTTGATATCAGGCAGAACTTTTCTGCCCTCATAATCATCCCGGTGAGCAAACTCATATCCGGCGGCAATCGTTGTCATCCCAATCTCAGCAAAAAGATTCTGATAATGATGCGCGCGCGAGCCACCGACAAAAATCATTGCCAGTTTTCCTTTAGTCCTCGGTGTTATCTCTTTCTGAGCTTTCAGCACCGCGGGCATTTCTTCCGCGATTACTTTCTCAACGCGGCCGGTAAGTTCCTTGTCACCGAAATACCGCGCGACTTCCCTTAACGATTTTGCTGTCGCGCCTGCTCCGATAAAGTTCACCTTCAGCCACGGTATGCCGAACTTCTTTTCCATCATACCGGCTACATAGTTAATTGAGCGGTGACACATAATAAGATTAAGATCGGCAGTATGTGAATTAGCAAACTGATCAATACTTGAATTTCCGCTGTAGGTGGAAATCAAAGTAAGGCCGCATCGCTTAAACAGGTCCTCAATCAAAAACGCGTCTCCGCCAATGTTATACTCTCCAAGCAGGTTAATTTTAAACTTACCCTTCTTCACTGTATCATCGAGTCCAACCACATGTTTAAAAATTTGGTTGTTAGCAATGTGGTGGCCGGCCGATTGGCTCACACCTTTATACCCTTCACAGGAAAAGCCAAAGATATTAATACCGAGTTTTTCTTTCATTTCCTTTGCCACAGCATGAACATCATCACCAATTAAGCCAACCGGACAGGTGGAAAATATACCTATAGCCTTTGGATGAAAGATATCGTATGCCTCCTGAATCGCTGTTTTCAGCTTTTTCTCCCCGCCGAAGACAATGTTGTCATCCTGCATATCTGTTGAGAAACAATAGGGCATATAATTATCCCCGTCCGGGCCGGGCC
>CBDUVS010000024.1:0-11987 GCA_965370735.1 uncultured bacterium
ACTGCTGTCCGTCATAATCCGAGTCCGCTGTCCTTGCAATAGCGCCAATGGCTATCTGCCTTGAGCTCTCATATGTGTTATAAGCAAAAGAGAAAGAGCCGTTGAGGTAGAAGGGGTTTTCTCCTTCCGCGTATCCGCCGTATAACATAGACGAATAGCTGTCTATATCAGTCTTACCGCTGTTATCTTTTGAATTGACTGAGCTTTGCGCGTAGCCTCCGCTTATGCCCAGGCGGGCTTTCTCGTCAAATGCCGGAATATCCCCGCCCATGGCAGTGCCCCAGATGGTCGCGCGATAACCGTTGCTTAACCCGCGCGGCTTCTGATGTATGTATTTACCAAATCCCTTGCCCCAGGCCTCAAAGCCTTCAGACCCTTGACTTCCGGTTGAAACACCCGTCTCACCGGTCCCGGGGTTACGGGCCTGTGCCTGCAAGCCTTCCAGTCTGTCCGTTGCCGTGCCTGTAAACTGGTTGAGGGCGTTATTGCTGGTAGAAATTACGCCGTTATCAATAACGGGAATTACCGTATCAAGCGCTGAAGCTGTCTGCGAATTACTCAATCCTTCGAGAGTGTTTAAAGTAGTGGTCATATCGCCTGATGGGGTTGAGATATTATCAAGAACATCACCTGCGGCGGCGGCGTTGGAATTCGCAGCTAAGCTGGAGAAGCCGATCCCTGAGCGGCCAGCCGTTAATATCAGATCGCCGTTTGAGCTAGAGCCCAAGAACCTGACGCGGGGGTTGCTTGAGGTGATCGTGCCGGGGGTATTAACGCCGGAACCGCCGGCTCCGTTTATTATCTTGAATGCAGTATTATTTGGAATATAGATGTTGTCCGTGACCATTACATTGACCGTGCTCGCCGCGGATACGACTGCGGCAGACGCAGAAGATATCTGACCCGCCGTTGAGGCATTCTCAACCGTTACTTTAAGTTTTGAGTTATTATTCTGGGTATAGACGCCGGTAACATTCAATGTGTTGGCGCCGATATCAAGAGCAGCGTTGTTTACAACAGCGCCTGTACCGAGAGCGTTAGCATTGCCAATAGACAACGTGCCTGCGCTGATGGTTGTAACCCCAGAGTAAGTATTAGCACCTGAGAGAGTCAGTATGCCTGCGCCGTCTTTTTCCAGTGTGCCGGTTCCGGATATCGCGTTGGATACACTTAAATCGTTGCTGCGGTTGAAGAGCAAGGCGGCATTGTTCGTAACGGCACCTGTACCGAGACTACCTGTTGTTCCGCCTGTGCCGATAGATAAAGTTCCCGCGCCGATTGTTGTAGTTCCTGTGTAGGTATTGGCGCCGGTAAGAATCGTGGTACCTGTACCGATATGGTTGACACTTAAGCTTCCGGCAAGAATAGGCGCAAAGGTATAAGCGGCTTCATTGTGATTAAAATTGACTGTTGCCGTAGCAATGCCGCCTGTAACGGTTGCGGCGTTCAGAGTCCCCGCTGTCAGACCTTCTCCGATATTAAGTATTCCTGTGGCAAATGGGTAATTGGCCAAGGTAATTGTTCCCGTGCCGCCGCCTATGTTCACAGTAGCGTTATCTGTTATATTCAGCGTGCCCCGGCCATGATCCCCGCCAAGACTCAAATCACCGCTATTTGTCCATGTGGAGTTAGCGCCGTCTACGGTAACAGTAGATGTGGCGTAGTGGCCGCCGATAAACCCAGCTATATTATTCACCGTGCCACCGTTGGTTATATTTAATGCGCCTTTGTTAATTGTCAGGTCACCGCTATTCGTCCATGTGGAGTTAGCGCCGTCTACGGTAACAGTGCTTGTGCCGTAGGAGCCGATAGTTCCAGTTGTGTTACTCACCGTGCCACCGTTGGTTATATTCAGCGTGGTGTAATAACCAAGAGTCAAATCACCGCTATTCGTCCATGTGGAGTTAGCGCCGTCTACGGTAACACTGCTGGTCTTTCCGCTAGAGCCCTCGATACTGCTATTTACATTACTCACCGCGCCACCGTTGGTTATATTTAACGCGCCGATCTGACCAGTAATACCACCAAGAGTCAAATCACCGCTATTCGTCCATGTGGAGTCAGCGCCGTCTACGGTAACAGAGCCATCCACAACCCCGTTTACGCTGGTCACCGCGCCGCCGTTGTTTATATTCAGCGTGCTGGAGTTACGACCAAGAGTCAAATCACCGCTATTCGTCCATGTGGAGTCAGCGCCGTCTACGGTAACAGCACCTGTGGCGAAGTGGTAGCCGATAAACCCAGCTATATTATTCACCGCGCCGCCGTTGGTTATATTTAATGCGCCGGTCTGACCACCATCGCAACCAATAATCATTTGATTCGTAATAAACATAGATGAATCGCTATCAAAGTTAAAAATCCCGCTGGCGGTGTTACTACTAAAGGTAACCTTCTGGCTGGAGCTGACGCTATTACCTTTCAGCACAACGGTTCCCACGGCAGAGGGAAGATCGAAGATTACTTCTTGGGTCATGCCCGGCAAAGCGGATAAGAGGGTAATCGTGCCAATGGTACCGCTGAAACTGACCGTATATGATGCCGCGGATGCATTGCCATTAAGTACAGCCTGCCTGAGAGAGCCCTCGCCGCTGTCGGCATTGGTGTCAACGGTGAACGTATCCGCCCGGGCCGCGGATGCCAAGGTTAGAAAACAAAAAAAGAGAATAAGAAAAAATAGTATTTTCTTTTTTATATCGTTCACCCTTTTCTTTTTATAGATGAAAGTATTTGTCTTGTATACTTTTTCGCCATTCCCATTTTTTAGCTGATAAATCTCAACTCTCTTATTACACACACAAAAATCCTTATTTGCTTGTTTGCTCAATAAAATAAGGCTTATTACTTATTTACAACTTTCTCCTTATTGCGGTAAAAGATTCTATAATTTATTATAAAATACTACTATTATTAAAACAAAATTATTTAAAAAATGAATATTTCTTATTCTTTCTTTCTTCCTAAACCCCCTTTGGGTTCTCTTCCCGTAAATACTCTTTTTTGCCGGTTTTGTCTCCATACAAAATAACAGATTTTTTGAGTTGTGGGGCGCTTGTGATTACAATTTACATTATTATATACTATACCGCGCGTTTAAAAAAATTACGCGGCTACACGCGTTAGTTTTTTAAAAAAATCCGGAAAAGATGTTTTGAGGCAAGCGGTATCTTTGACTTCCGTTATCCCATCAGCAGCTAAACCGGCAATTAAAAAACTCATGGCAGTACGGTGATCCGAGAAACTATTGATTCGAGCGCCTTTTAAATTTGTCGGGCCGGTAATATAAATATCATCTCCCTGAACATCAATTTTTGCCCCCATTTTACTCAACCCGACAGACATAGATTCAATCCTATCGGTTTCTTTAACCCGAAGCTCAGCGGCATCTTTAATTAGACTGGTTCCATGAGCCTGTGTAGCGGCAATCATCAATATAGGTATTTCATCAATTAATCTGGGTATCATATCTTTTTCTATTGCAAAAGGTTTCAATTCGGATGACTTAACATAAATATCCGCTAAAGGTTCAATAGCTTGAGGCGCTTTATTTATTATATTCAAATTGGCTCCCATTTCATTCAAGACATCCAATAGCCCGGTCCTGGTTTTATTAACTCCGACATCTTTAATTACTATTTCCGAGTTTCCTGTAATTAACGCGGCTACTATAAAAAAAGCCGCGCTGGAAATATCGCCCGGTACTCTAATGTGCCGCGCTTGCAGGTTATCAGTCGGATTAATAGTAACTTTCAGCCCCTCAATTTTAATATCCGCGCCAAATGCCTTAAGCATATTTTCAGTATGATCCCTGGATTTAAACGGCTCTGTCACCGACGTTGAGCCGGAGGCATTTAAGCCGGCCAGTAATAACGACGATTTTACCTGCGCGCTTGATACCGGACTAATATAATTTATTCCCTTTAACTTCCGGCCTCTAATTCTCAGCGGCAAATGCCCGGCTTCATCAGGCCCCTGAATATCAGCGCCCATCATTCTTAAGGGTAGAGTTATTCTTTTCATAGGCCTTGAAGACAAAGACTCATCGCCGGTTAAAACACAAGAGAGAGAACTCCCCGCTAAAATACCGGAAGCCAACCTCAAACCCGTACCTGAATTACCAAAATATAGTTCAGATTCAGGCTGCTTTAGAGAAACATACCCATCAGAATTGATGAGGTAAGAATTTTTACCCTCTTCTATTATTTCAACGCCCAGCTTGCGGAATACATCTACTGTCCAAAGACAATCTCCGCTTTTCAAAAAATTATCAATAAGGGTTTTACCCCGGCTAATACTCCCAATCATTACCGATCTATGTGATATAGATTTATCAGCCGGTACAATAATTTCACCCTTAAGTTGATTGTGTTTTTCTATGCTTATCTTTTGCATCTTAAAAAAAGGGGTTAGATTAATCTAACCCCTAGAGAGCGCAAGTTTATTGCTCTTCATCTTTTCAATGTTTTTTTACCTCATCATCTTCTTGAATTTCACCCTTGAGATCATCCGGCAAAATCTTCGCTGAAGACATGTCTTTATATACCTGCTCAACTTCAACCTTGGCTAAAAGTTCACCATCTCTATAAACACCGAACTGCGCGCCTATGACTACATTGTTTTGCTCACCCAAATCGATAACTATAAAATTGAACTCTTTATTAACTACCAAAACTCTGCCATCACCAACTATTTCATCAGCTTTGACAACAACGGTTCCCAGATCTACTTCTTCTTCGGGCTCGGACGTCATCACTCTGCCGGAACTAATTTTTGCTTCTAAGGCTTTCTTGGCTAACCTAATTTGATTAAGTTTGCTTAGGAGTTCTTCGTTTTCAGATTCCAGAC
Source organism: uncultured bacterium (assembly GCA_965370735.1). GTDB lineage: Bacteria > Omnitrophota > Gorgyraeia > JAGLLT01 > JAGLLT01 > Kappaea. The sequence continues at coordinate 4,846 of CBDUVS010000024.1, forward strand.
CGGAATACTTGTTTTTAAGCCCTGAAAGATTAGATTCGAATTTATCAATTTTGTCCTTGAGGCCGACAATTTCGGAGTTCTTCTTTTTCAACTTTGACTCCACAGACCGCCTTTTACTTTTCTCGGAAATTATTCGATCTTCCAACTGCTTAGCTTCTTGTTCCAGGGAATCTAATTCAGATTGAACACTGTTTATCTGAACCTGTATTTCATCGCGTTCTTTCTGAAGTTTATTTTTGGCGGTTTGAAGTTCTGAAATCCGCGCGCTTAACTCGGAATTTTTAGCTTTCTCCTGCATCTGTAAAAACAATAACCCGCCCGCCAACGCCGCAAATATCACACAAAATATGATTAAGATTATTAATCCTGTTTTCGAACCTTGAGCCATTATTGCCCTCCCTTTTTTTGTTTATCGTAAATTAGTATAACATAATATTATTTCTTTTTCAAGGTGCAGGCTATATAAACACAAATTTATAAAGACTCTATATAGTTGCGCATATCATCCGGAATCTTTGATTCAAAGACTTCAAACTCACCGGATACCGGATGATTAAACCCTAATTTCACAGCGTGCAGCATCTGTCGCGAAACGCCTGCCTTAACGCCATAATAACTATCACCTATAATTGGGTGATTAACATGTTTAAGATGAACTCTTATTTGATGAGTTCTACCGGTTTCTATATTAAGCTTAATAAGAGTTCTATTTTTATAACGTTTGATAACATTGTAATTGGTTACGGCATCTTTATCGGAATTAAAATCTACCACTCTCTTTAGTCTTAGGTTTGGAGAACGGCCGATAGGAACATTAATTACCCCTTCATCAAATTCAACAATTCCCAGGACAACTGCTATGTATTCCTTAAGAACAACCCTTTTTTTAAATTGAAGAGAAAGCTTTTCATGTGTTTTGTTATCTTTGGCAATAACCATCAAACCGGACGTATCCTTATCGAGCCGATGAACAATACCGGGTTTAAGCGGACCAGCTATATCTGAAAGTTTATTAATATGAAAAAGTAAAGCGTTGACGAGGGTATGTCCAATGCCGAACGAGGGCGGATGTACCGTTAGGCCCGCGGGTTTATCAATAACAGCCAAGTAATCATCCTGGTAAATGATATCCAATTTAATATCTTCAGGTAATAAAAGTTGATTATCCTTTGGCTCAATTGAAACACGCACTTCTTCATCAGCTTTTAGAATATGGCGCGGTTTTACCCGTAAACCGTCGATTATAATTAATCCGTTATCAATCAGTTTGCGAATTCCACTTCTTGAAATAAAATCTGAGAGCTTATCAGCAAGATACTTATCAAGCCGTACACCGGCATCTTCATGGGAAACTTTAAATACTTTTTTCTGCATTTTTTCTTAGTGACACATAAAAGATGATTGAAAGAGTAATAAAAAAAACACTGATAATCTGAGTTAAGGTCCAGCCCAGCCATATTCGTCCTAAATCTCCTCTTAAAAAATCAATTAAGAATCTCATAGAGCCATAGAAAAGAAAATAAAGGCAAAATATTTGGCCGTTAAAACGGCGTTTCTCGTAAATTAGATTTAAAATAATAAAAATTACAAGCCAGGTAAATGAATAATATAACTGCGTTGGATAAACAAAGCATGCCAACTGCGGAAACTTCATACCGAAAACTGAATCCGTAACACTACCATGGCAGCATCCATTTAAAAAACATCCTATTCGCCCTATAGATTGAGCTAAAGCAACATATGGTATAAACAAATCAGCCATAGATAAGAAATTAAGTTTTCGCTTTTTAAGGAACAACCAGCCGCAAACAATCGCCAGAACCAATCCTCCCTGGTATGCTAAGCCTCCATGTTGAATCATGATTATCTCTAAGGGATTATCGAAATAATATTTTAAATTCACCGCCACGTGCAACAAGCGGCCCCCGATAAAACCGCTAATCAAAAGGTAAATACTTAAGTCACCAATTAATTGACTGTTAATGTCTAAAACTTTGCATTTTCGTGTTATCAGAAAAATTGCCGCTAAAAAACCGATAGCTACAAGCAACCCATATGAATACACTGTCATATGTCCAAATTTACATATTATAGGATGCATTAATTAACCCCGCGACTTTTCTGATTCTGATTAAATATTGCTATAAAGAGTAGAATGATGCCACAGGTTATTGCCGCGTCAGCCAGATTAAAAACCGGCCAAAATCTAAAATCAATAAAATCAATTACATATCCAACTCGCAATCTATCAATCAAGTTGCTAAGAGCTCCAGCTAATATCATTGAATAGGCGGATCTGATAAGAACATTTCCGGCGGGGGTTTTGAAAATTAAAACTAAAATAAGAACTGCGGCTAAGAGACTAATATAGACAAAAAAACTGTTATTGCCGGCAAATAAGCCAAAGGCCGTACCGGTATTATAGATTAGCCGCATATCACATATGCCGCAGTCTATATAATTACCGTCACTTAATTTAATGATAAAAATACGCTTAAGTACCTGATCTAAACCTATGATACCTAAACTCACCAAAAAAGGAACGATGTTAAGAACGACCGTTTTCTTTTTCTTCTTGGTGCTCAACGCATAAATCCGCATAAGGCATAGCCTTTAATCTTTTTTCCGGTAATTTCTTTTTACACTCAGAGCAATATCCGTAAGTAGCGTCTTTAACCCTTTTTAGGGCATCATTGATCTGCCGCAAGAGGTCTTCTTCGCTACTGACTAATCCAATTGAAAAATCTCGATTATAATTATCAGTAGCTAAATCAGCCATGTGTAATGTGTGACTTGATAAATCACCGGACGACTCCTTAATATTTTTAAGAGCATCGTCACCTAAATGTTGTATTTGGTTTATTAAAGTTTCTCTCTGTTTTTCGAGAAGCTTTTTGAAAAAATCCAACTTTTCTTTTTTTAATTTTTTGACTTTTACCATTCTTGCCATTCAGGTTCTCCTCGTATAATATGTCTGTTAAAAAAGTCCGCGTTCGCTCACTTTAAGAATTAAGACGCAAAATATAAACAATCACCAATAACCAAGAAACAATAACCAAATAATAACCAATGACCAAATTCGAATAACCAAGCTAAAACAAGAGAAACTGTTTGATTATTGGATATTGGAAATTGTTTGTGTCTTGTTTCTTGTCTCTTGGTTATTGTATCCTGGTTGCTTGAATTGCTTCAGCGCATCTGGAACACACCTCAGTTAATTCATCGCGGGCATTTAAACTCTCAACATAACGCCAACATCGCGGGCATTTAACCCCCTCAAATTTTTCTACTATTACACCTAAATTTTTGTATTCCTGAGAATATTCAACCTTATCGGGCATTTTATCCACCTTAACTAATTTCACCTTAGAAACAATAAATACATCAGCTAAAACAGATTCATGATCTTTTAGTACCTGGAAAAGTTCATCACTATTCGCGTATAAAGTCACTTGAGCTTCGAGGGCATTACCAATCTCTTTATTAATACGCTTTTGCTCCAAGGCCTTTAAAACAACATTTCTAATAACTGATATTTCATTCCAGTTTCTTCTGATTCTTTCATTAATCCATCTCTCAGGGGTTGCCTTTTCACTAAAGCTATCCACAAAGATAGTTTCCTTTTTTTTATTTAAAGGCAGGTAACCGTAAATCTCCTCCGCCGTAAAAGCCAAGACAGGCGCGATAATCTTATTTAATAGAACCGCTATATGATAAAGAACCGTTTGAGCCGACCGCCTGGCTTGAGAATCAGCCGTCCAAGTATATAATCTGTCTTTTAATACGTCAAGGTAAAAAGATGACATGTCCACTGTGCAAAAATTATATATTCTCTGAATAGCTTTATGCAATTCATAAGTATCATAAAAGTTCAGGCAATCATCATAAGCCCGCTTCAGGCAATCCAGCGCCCATTTGTCAATCTCTAACAAATTATCATAGTTTATTTTGTTCTTCGAAAAATCATAATCATATAAGTTGCCGATAATAAATCGAAGCGTATTTCTTATCTTGCGGTAGGCATCACTAACTCTTTGGAGAATTTCATCGGAAATACCAACATCGTGATTATAATCACTAAAAGCCACCCAGAGCCTTAAAATATCGGCACCCATCTGATTGATAAGCTTTTCGGGCGAGATAGCATTTCCGCCGGATTTTGACATTTTTTTTCCTTTGCCGTCAAGCATGAAACCGTGGGTCAAAACCTGTTTATAGCAGGGTTTTTCTTCTATTGCCATAGCGGTAATCAGCGATGTCTGAAACCATCCTCTGTGTTGGTCGCTGCCCTCTAAATACAAGTCAGCCGGATATTCTAAATTATCACGCTGCCGTAAAACCGCCTGATGACTCACTCCTGAATCAAACCAGACGTCCAGAATATCATCTTCCTTGCTAAACTCAAGCGAAGAACACTTTGGACATTTATAATTATCCGGTAAGAAATACGCGGCGTCTTTATCAAACCAGACGCTCAAGCCTTCTTTTTCTATTCTTTCAGCTGTAACCGAAATGATTTTATAATCTAAAAGGACATGCTTGCATTTACCGCAATGCATTACAGGAACCGGTACTCCCCAATATCTTTGACGCGACAAACACCAGTCCGGCCTGTTTTGAACCATAGAGAAAATTCTCGCTTTATCAGTTTGAGGAATCCACTCAACCTGATCATTGATCGCGCCTAATAATTTTGTTCTAAAATTGTCGTGATCAATATTCATAAACCATTGTTCAGTCGCCCTAAATATAATCGGTTTTTTACATCTCCAGCAATGCGGGTATGAGTGAGTTATATTTTTTTTTAACAGTAGAGAATTATTGCTCTTTAATTTTTCAATAATCGTTTTATTAGCCTGATAAATATCAAGGCCCGCGAACTCCCCGGCCGTTTCATCAAATCTGCCCTTATTATTAACAGGCATCAATATCTCAAGTTCATCAAACTGCCCCTTATGTTTCAGGTATGTCTGATAGTCATCTTGGCCGTGTCCGGGAGCAATATGCACACACCCGGTTCCATCCTCATTAGATACATAGTCAGCGGTAAGAATAATAGAATCCCTTTCAACAAAAGGATGTTCACATTTTAAACCTACAAGTTCAGCGCCGCCGGAAATAGAAACAATTTCTTTGCATTTTTTGAGGTTAAGATTATCCAACAGGGTTTTCACAAGATCTTTAGCTAAAAGCCAAACCTCACCATTCACCTCAATAAAATCATATTGCAACTCAGGGCTTAAGGCAATCGCGATATTAGATATGAGCGTCCAGGGAGTTGTTGTCCAAACCAACACATAAAAATCGCGGTCGCCGTACCCTTTAAGCCCGCTTAAGCCTCTAATAGAAAGAAGTCTTGAAACACTTTCGTTATTCAGCTTGAATTTCACATATACCGAAGGACTAACGCGATCTTCATACTCCACTTCCGCCTCAGCCAAGGCGGTCTCACACTGAGCGCACCAATTAACGGGCTTCCTGCCTTTGTAAATATAATTCTTCTTTACCAGCTCGGCGAATGCTCTGATAACCCGCGCTTCATAGATACTATTTAGAGTAAGATAGGGCTTTTTCCATTCGGCAAAAACACCGAGACGTTCAAATTCTTCTCGTTGAATATCCACATATTTAAGAGCATATTCTTTTGCCTTCTTTCTAAAATCAAGACGAGAAATCTGATCTTTCGTAATTTTGAGCTCTTTAAATAATTGGTGCTCAACCGGCAGGCCATGACAGTCCCAGCCGGGTACGAAGGGACAATCGTAACCAGCCATAATCTTATACTTTAAGATGATATCTTTTAAAACCTTATTTAGGACATGGCCCATATGAATATGTCCATTGGCATAAGGCGGCCCGTCATGCAGAATAAACTTAGGTTTGCCTTTATTGGCGGCCTTTATATATTCATATATATCAAGCTTGAGCCAACGCCGTAAAATCTCAGGTTCTCTATTAGCCAAATTAGCCCTCATAGGCATATCAGTTTTCGGCAAAGTTAATGTCTGTTTATAGTCTTTAGATTTTTCCATGATATAAAATTAGAAATTTTGAATTAACGCGAATAACCACTTCTCAATAAGTGTCAAGAGCAAAATAGCTATAATTGGAGATAAATCCAAACTGCTGCCTCCAAAAACAACAACCAATCTCAAAGGCCTCAGAATAGGCTCTGTTATCTTGTAAAATATTTTATAAAAACGTCCGGAAATATGTGGATTTACCCAACTCAAGATTACTCTGACGATAATCAATAAAGACATTCCGCTTACAAGATATCTCAAAATTACCAGTAAATAAAATAATATAGCCGCGCGTACTGACATATTACCTTGATAGCCCTTTTGATCTTTTTATTGCCGCCTTTAAAGCGGCATCTAAAACCTTCTCCAGTTTCTCTTTTTTTAAAACTGATAACGCGGCTTCTGTTGTCCCGCCTTTTGAAGTCACTTGTCGCATTAATTCCTTCGCGTCTAATAAATTTTGATCCAGAAATAAACTGCTGGCAAAAAGAGTGTGATTAAACAGAATTTTTGCCTTACTTCTATCAAGACCGGCTTTATGGGCGGAACTTATAAGAATCTGACTTAATAAAGCGACATAAACGGGACCGCTCCCGGATAAAGCCGTTACTATATCCATTTGTTTTTCAGATACCTCTGTGACCGTTCCAACTAAACTAAAAAGTGACCGAGATATATCTTTAGTTCTTTTACTTTCACCTCTAGAGTAAGATATCGCTGTAGCGCTTTGATTAATAAAACAGCCTAAATTAGGCATAACTCTGACTATATGGCAATCTTTAAGATACTCACGCAGAGTCTTTATGCTTACTCCGGCAGCGATAGAAATTACAATCTGACTACTTTTTACGGTTTCTTTTATTTCCTTTAAAACAGTCTTAATATCCTGAGGTTTAACCGCGATAATTATAACATCAACCTGTTTTACAAGCTCCGTATTTTTAGATTTAGCTTGAATACCTAGACGCTTACTTAAAGAACGCAGAGTAACCTTTTTAAGATCACTTACAAGCACACATTCAGCGCTCACAGCTTTTGAGGCCAGCATGCCTCTAATAATTGCCCCTGCCATATTTCCAGCGCCAACAAAACCAAATTTAATCTTTTTAAGGTTCATAA
>CBDUVS010000025.1:0-11707 GCA_965370735.1 uncultured bacterium
AAGTTGATTAAAACCAAAAAAGAAAGTAAAATGGGTGAAAACGGAATTTATCCCGAAGTTTCGGGATTTAATTCCAACATACAAGTTATCTCGCCCTTTGGACTCTATAACTTGTATTGTTATTGAAGGGGGTAAAGATGTCAAAAACAATAAAAGAAATTAATGAAAAAATTAAAAAAGGTAAAGCGATAGTCGTTGACGCCGAAGAAATTATTGATATAGTTGCTAAAAAAGGGCTAAAAAAAGCGGCTAAAGAGGTTGATGTAGTAACTACGGGAACATTCAGCCCCATGTGTTCCTCCGGGGTTTATTTTAATTTTGGCCACAGTAAACCTAAAATTAAAGCCGGCGGCGGTATCGCTTATTTAAACGATGTGCCGGCTTATTGCGGCTTCGCGGCTACCGATTTGTATCTTGGGGCCGCCGCTCTGCCTGAAGATGATCCTAAAAACAAAATTCATCCGGGAAAATTTATATATGGCGGAGGCCATGTTATCGAGGATTTAGTGGCTAAGAAAGATATCAGATTAAGTGTTTTTAGCTATGGGACAGATTGTTATCCCCGCAAGAAGCTTGAAACTCTTATAAATATAAAGGATTTAAACGAAGTTGTGCTTTTTAATCCCAGAAATTGCTATCAAAATTATAGCGTCGCGGTAAATCTTTCCGATGAGATGATTTATACTTACATGGGAGCGCTTAAACCTAGATTAGGTAACGCTAATTATTGCAGTGCCGGCCAGTTATCCCCGCTTATAAATGATCCCTATTATAAGACAATAGGTATTGGCAGTAGGATTTTCTTAGGTGGCGGAATTGGTTATGTTGCCTGGGAGGGAACTCAGCATAACCCGGACGTCAAAAGAACTAAGGGTGGAGTGCCTAAAAGCGCCGCCGGAACTATTGCCGTAATCGGTGATTTAAAAGGTATGAAGGCTAAATATTTAAAAGGGGCTTCCATGTTGGGTTATGGCGTGAGTTTGACAATCGGCATTGGGATTCCCATACCTATTTTAAATGAAGAGATATGCCGTTATACAGCTGTTCGGGATAAGGATATATATACGCGGGTTGTTGATTATTCTCCCGAAAAAAAAGGAAAACTTAAAATCAAATTACCGGAAGTTAACTATCAGCAGCTTAAAAGCGGGCAGATAAAGATTCACTCAAAGAATGTGTCTACGGCCAGTCTTTCCAGTTATGTCAAAGCCAAAGAAATCGCTTTAGAATTAAAGAGCTGGATTGAGAAGGGCAAATTTTATTTGTCTGAACCTGTAGGTGTTATCGCGAGCGTTGGTTCAGGGAAGAAATTTAAAGCGTTAAAAGAACGAAAAAATAAATAAAAAGGAGCTCAAGATGAGTCATGATAAAGATTTTATATCCAGGGTAAAAGAAATTCTGGAAGAAGTAAGGCCCACGCTTTTAAGAGATGGGGGAGATCTTGATCTGGTTGAGGTTACCGAGGATAAGATCGTTAAGGTGCGCTTTAGGGGCGCTTGCGGCAGTTGCCCTATGGCCGCGGTTACATTAAAAATGATTATTGAAAAAGCTTTAAAAAATAAATTGCCCAAAGTAAAAGCCGTAGAATCAGTAGTTTAATAAGAGTTCCACATAAAAAAATCTTTTTAGCGCTTGTTATAGATTATGGAAAAGAAAGTTATTATTGGATTAAGCGGCGGCGTAGATTCAGCTATAGCCGCTTATTTATTAAAAAAAGAAGGCTATGATGTCACTGGTTTGTATATTGACATTAATGCCAGAGCGGATAAAAAGAAGCTCAGGTCCGTTAAAGCGATAGCGAAGCAACTTAAAATTGATTTAATAGTAAAAAGGTCTTATCGGGCGTTTAAAAAAGATATTGTTGATGAATATGTAAAGTGTTACTTAAAGGCCATCACTCCTAATCCCTGCGTTAGATGCAACAGATTGATAAAATTTAAAGAACTCATTTCTCAGCAAAAAAAAATTAAAGCTGATTATGTGGCTACCGGCCATTACGCGAGAGTTTTTTACGATAAAGCTGAAAATAATTACTTTCTGAAAAAAGCAAAAGATAAAAGTAAAGATCAATCCTACTTCCTATATACCTTAAAAAGTAAAGAATTGTCTAAAGTAATTTTTCCTCTGGGCAATCTTACTAAAAAGCAGGTTAAGTTTATCGCTCAAGAATGTAGTTTAGATAAGTTTTCAAAAAAGGAATCGCAGGAAGTTTGTTTTATTCCAAATAAAGACCATGCCCGTTTTTTTAAAAAAAATTATAATATTAAACCCTCCAAAGGTAATATAGTAGATACTCAGGGTAAGAAAATAGGCAGACATAAAGGCTTTATATTCTATACAATAGGGCAAAGAAAAGGCCTGGGTATAGCTTATAGTGAACCTTTGTATGTGATAAAGATTGATAATAAGAATAATTGCATAGTTGCGGCTCCTCAAAAGTTGTTGTATAATAAAAAACTTAAAATAGATGAAGTAGTTTTTGCGTCTAATAAAGTTATCAAGAAACCAATTAAGGCTAAAGTTAAAATTAGATATCGGCATAAAGAATCAAGTGCCGTTATAAGCCCGATATCAAAAGATAACTGGCAAGTAAATTTTTTTAGAGCTCAAAGGGCTATAACTCCCGGCCAGTCGGTTGTTTTCTATGATGAGGATAAAGTTATCGGCGGGGGAATAATCAAAGAGGTATGTAATGAGTAAAATGGACAAAGAAACTCTTGTATCGGAAATTCTTAAATTAAAGACAGAGCTTAACGCGGTAATTTTAGCTCATTATTATCAGCTGCCTGAGATACAGGACGCGGCTGATATCCTGGGCGATTCACTGGCTTTAAGCCGTAGAGCCGCTAAGACAAAAGCGGATATTATTGTATTTTGCGGGGTTAATTTTATGGCGGAAACAGCGGCTATAGTATCTCCCGAGAAAAAAGTTTTAATACCGGAGAAGAATGTTGGATGTTATTTAGCGGATACGATAACTGTAGACGAACTCTTAAAGCTCAAGAAAAAGCATCCGCGGGCGGAGGTAATCTGTTATGTCAATACAACTGCCGCTATAAAGGCCGAATCTGATATATGTTGCACTTCATCCAACTCCATCAAGATTGTTAATTCCATTAGCCCGGAGAAAGAGATAATATTTATTCCTGATAAAAATCTTTGCGATTACACTTCTAAAAAAACAAATAGAAATCTTATATGTTTTCAGGGGACTTGTGATACGCATACCGATATTAAAACTTATGATATCGAAAGAATTTTAAAAAAACATCCAAAGGCAAAAATTATGGCTCATCCGGAGTGTAATTCCGATGTTCTTGAAATAGCCGATTGTGTTAGTTCAACCGCGGGGATGCTTGAATATGCCGGGGACTCACCGGAGAAAGAGTTTATTGTGGCTACTGAAATTGGTATAATTCATCAGCTAAATTTAGACAATCCGGAGAAAGAGTTTTATCCTCTCGAAAAAGCTATTTGTCCCACGATGAAATTGATTACTTTAGAAAGCTTATACAGTTGTCTTAAAGAGCAAAAGTATGAAGTTAAAATTGATGAAGCAATAGCTCAAAAGGCGCGCGTTGCCATAGAAAGAATGTTAGAAATTTAATAAGCTCAATGATATGAATAATTAAAAAAGAAAAAAAGAATGCGAAATAAATACGATGTTATATGTATAGGAGCGGGCCCCGCGGGTTATTCAGCCGCCATAGGCCTTGCCAAAGCTCAGAAGAAAGTGGCCCTTATTGAAAAATCTTCCGATCAAGCAGGTGGAACTTGTCTGAATGAAGGGTGTATTCCCGTAAAAGCTTTAATTAAAATTTCTAAGCTTCATCACGAAGTTAGTACATCAGGCGCTAATTACGGCCTAAAGATATCAAGTCAAAAACCAATTTATAAAGATATTATTGCCTATACAAAAAAAGTAAGTGATTCTCTGAGGAGAGGGCTTATGTTTTTATTTAAAAGTAATAATATTGATTTTATTGATGGTGTTGCCGAGATAATAAATGATAAAGAAGTAGTTATAAAAAAAGACGGCAACCATTTGAAAATTGAAGCGGAGTATATAATTTTAGCTATGGGTTCTGTCGCGCGCGCGATACCGGGTTTTGAATTTGACGCGAAAAAGATACTTTCCAGCAAGCAGGCTCTTGAATTGACCGAGCTTCCTTCGAAGGTAGTAATTGTCGGCGGAGGTGCCATTGGTATAGAGTTTGCCTGTGCTTTTAAGAATCTGGGTTCGGAGGTTAAAATAGTTGAATTAAAAGACCGGATACTTCCTGAAGAAGATAAAGATATGGCTCTGGGCTTGACGGCAATATTAAAAAAACAGGGGATTGATATTTTAGCGAATGCTTCAGTTGTTATAGAAAAAAAAGGTTCTGTGATTGAAGGAAAAATAAAAAAGCGGGATGGTGAAGTGCCGTTTGAAGCGGATATAGTTTTAGTTTCCATAGGCAGATTAGCGAATATTGATACGGAGGCACTCGAAAGGGTAGGTATAAAGACAGAAAAAGGTAAAGTTGTTATAAATAATAAAATGGAGACATCATTGGAAAAAGTATACGCCATCGGGGATATTACTCATTATCCGATGTTGGCCCACAGCGCTTATAAGCAGGCTGAGATTGCCGTAAAGGCGATACTTAATGAAAAGGTGAATGATATCAATATAAATTTAATACCCAACGTTGTTTATTCAAACTATGAGTTCGCGCGAGTTGGTATAAAAGAAGAAACGGCCATAGCTCAAAAGATTGATTATAAAATTAATAAATATTCAATGAGAGCCTGCGGCAGGGCTGTAGCCGGTAATTATCCCGAAGGTTTTATTAAGGTTGTCTATGAAGCGTCTGGTGAGAAAATTATCGGGGCTGCTATTTTAGCTCACGATGCTTCTGAGCTAATTCATCAATTCGTCATAGCCATAGATAAGCAGTTAACCCTGAAAGATATAGCCGAGCTTGTTTATGCTCATCCCACATTTTCTGAAGCTGTTCATGACGCTTGCTTGAGTTAACTTATTCATGATTGGGAGCGAGTTATGCCTAAAAAAGCCCTTTTAATCGTAGATTTTCAAAATGACTTTTGTCCAAAGGGATCCTTGGCTGTAAAAGACGCCGATAAAATAGTTTCTGTTGTTAATGAATACATTTCAAAGTTTAACTCCAAAAGTTATACGATATTTGCCTCGGCTGATTGGCATCCGGCAGACTCAAAGCACTTTGATAAAAATGGCGGCTTGTGGCCTGTCCATTGTGTGGCCAAGACAAAAGGGGCTGAATTTCACCCTGAGTTGCGTATTTCAAAGGATGTAATTATTCTTCATAAAGGAACATCAGCTGAAGAAGACGGTTATTCGGCTATCGCGGCCAAAGACGAGCATAAAAAGGAGTTAAAGCGGTTACTTATAGATAAACACATCAATGAAGTTTATGTTTGCGGCCTGGCGACAGATTATTGCGTAAAATCATCAGTTCTGGATTTAGTAAAAGAGGGATTTAAAGTTTTTCTTCTAATAGACGCGGTAAAAGCGGTTAATTTAAAAGCTAATGATGAAGAAAAAGCTCTTAAAGAAATGGCTGACGCGGGGGTTGTAATAATAAAAAAGGATGAGATAGATATTTAGATGCAAAACAGCAATATTACTTTGATATTTGAAGAGATGGCTGATATGCTTGAGATTTTAAGTGATGATATCTATAAAATACGAGCTTATCGTAGAGCGGCCTTAAACATAAAAGAACATGCCCAGCCTTTAGAAGATATATATAATGGTAAAGCTGATAACTTCAAGGAAATTCCCGGAGTCGGTGATCAAATCGCTAAAAAAATAGAAGAAATACTGACTACCGGCAGACTTAAAAAACATGATGACTTATTAAAGAGGATAACGCCGGAAGTCCTGGAGATGTTAAAGATACCGGGAGTGGGCCCTATGCATGTAAAAATTATCAAGGAAAAACTAAAATTAAAAAATATTGATGAGTTAAAAAAGGCGTGTCTTAATGATAGAATTAGTAAATTAGACGGGTTTGGTGAAAAGAGCCAGGAAAATATACTTTCTTCTATTAAAGATTATAGGAAACTTGATAAAAGATTGAATTTAGGGGACGCGTATGAATTAGCCCGGGATATTTTAGACTATCTTAAGAAATCTAAAGTTAAAATTGAACGCCTGGAAGTTGCCGGAAGTTTAAGGAGAGGCCGGGAGACTATAGGTGATATAGATCTTTTAGTTTCTTTGGAAGAGCCTGATAGATTAAGGGATTATTTTTTGAAATACCGGCATTTCAAAACAGTTATAGCAAATGGTTCCACAAAAGTTAGTGTTATAACTGATACAAATGTCCAGGTGGATTTAAGGCTGGTGGATACGAGCTGTTTTGGTTCAGCCTGGGTTCATTTTACCGGATCGCTGGCTCATAATATTCATTTACGGAAAATTGCTAAATTTAAAAAGCTTAAAGTAAATGAATACGGTGTTTTTGATAATAATAAAGTGGCGGCGGCAAAAAAAGAAGAGGACGTATATAAAATCTTAGATTTGGCTTATATACCTCCTGAGCTAAGAGAGGATACCGGTGAAATAGAAGCGGCTGAAATAGGTAAGCTGCCCAAATTAATTGAACTTAAGGATATAAAAGGTGATTTACATATACATACTACAGCCAGTGACGGTAGAAACTCTATTATTGAAATGGCAGAGGCGGCTAAAGAAGCCGGCCTTGAATATATCGCTATAACGGAACATTCAGAAGCTGTCAAGATAGCCCACGGGCTCACTGAAAAACAACTTAAAAATCACCTTAAAAAGATTGATGAAGCTCAAGATAAAGTAAAAGGCTTAAGGATTTTAAAGGGGATTGAAGTTGATATAGAAAAAGATGGCAGTTTGAATTTAGGCGATTCTATTTTGAAGGAACTGGATGTTGTAATCGCGGCAATACATTTTAGATATAATTTAAGCAATCAGGAGATGACCAGTCGTATTCTTAGGGCCATGGATAATAAATATGTTAATATAATTGCTCATCCGACCGGGCGTCTTATAGGCCAGCGGAACCCTTATAATTTAGATTTTGAAATCATCTTTAATGAAGCCCGCAAAAAGAATGTGGCAATGGAATTAAACTCAGCTTTTGATAAACTTGATTTAAATGATGTTGGCTGCCGCATGGCAAAGAAGGCTAATGTGAAGGTTGTAATCAATAGTGATTCTCATTCCACGGAGGGTTTGTCGAGTTTAAAATATGGTATAATAACAGCCAGGCGCGGTTGGCTCTCAGCAAAAGATGTCCTAAATACCCTGAAAGTCGATGACTTTCTTGATAGCATTAAGAGGAGATAGTTTTTAGTGGATAAACGGCAGGTAAAAGATAAAATAAAACAGTTGAGCGATAAGCTCAATAGATACAGTTATCTTTATTATGTAAAGAATGAACCTCTTGTGGCTGATTCAGAGTATGATAAGCTTCTTTTAGAATTAGGAAAACTAGAAAGTAGGCATCCTGAATTTATTACTAAGGATTCTCCGACTCACAGGATAGGGGTAAAAGTTCAGAGTAGATTTAACAAGGTTAGGCACGCGAAAAAGATGCTAAGTTTGCAGGCCGGCCATAATAAAGAAGATGCTCTGGCCTTTGATAAAAGAAACAGGGATAAACTGCGACTGAAAGAGCTTGAGTATATCGCGGAGCCAAAATTAGACGGCTTGTCTATAGAGTTACGATATGAGGAAGGTATTTTTATTCAAGGCTCTACCCGCGGTGATGGTTTAACCGGTGAAGATATTACTACAAATTTAAAAACCGTCCGCAGTATACCTCTTAAATTAAACTTAAAAAATATTAAACACTTGGTTGTAAGAGGTGAAGTTGTAATGTTTATTAAGGATTTTAACCGCCTTAATAAAGAAAATACGCAGTCTAACCTGCAAGCCTTCGCTAATCCCAGAAACGCGGCAGCGGGCTCACTAAGACAGCTTGACGCTTCGGTAACAGCCGATCGTAAATTAGAATCTTTTATCTATGAGGTTATTGAAGTTTCAGGTAGAAAGCTTGAAACTCAAAAGCAGGTTTTAAATTTTCTAAAGGAGTGCGGTTTTAAAGTAAATTCTGAGGCCAGGTTATTAAAGGATATAGATGAAGCCATAAAATATCACGACACTATGGAGAAAAAGCGGGATAAAATAGATTATGAAATTGACGGAGTTGTCCTAAAAGTGAATAACTTAAAATATTATGAAGTCTTAGGAGAAAGAAGTACCAGTCCCCGTGGAGCGCTGGCATATAAATTTGAACCCAGAAAAGAAATGACAGTTATTGAAGATATAGTCCTTCAGGTAGGGAGAATGGGGACCTTGACACCTGTAGCTTTGCTTAAACCGGTTGAAGTTGGCGGGGTTACTGTCAGCAGAGCGACTTTGCATAATATGGATGAAATAAAGAGAAAAGATATAAAGATTCATGATAGAGTAAAAATCCAGAGGGCGGGGGATGTTATTCCGCAAGTTATTAGCGTTGATAAAAATGCCAGGTCAGGCGAGGAAAAAGATTTTATTATGCCCAAAAGATGCCCTGTCTGTAAATCCCTGGTTGTCCATGAAGATGTATATTATTTTTGTTCCGGGGGCATTGCTTGTCCGGCTCAGGTGAAAGAAGGAATTAAACATTTTGCTTCTAAAGATGCTTTGGATATTGCCGGTTTATCAAATAAAACGGTTGAACTGTTATATGAGAGAGGTTTAGTAAAAATTATACCGGAAATATTCAAGCTTACCAAAGATAATTTACTTAAACTGCCCGGTTGGAAAGAAAAATCATCGGATAATCTGATAAAGGCTATTGAAAAAAGTAAACAGGCCACTCTTTCGCGTTTTATATTCAGTTTAGGGATCAGGCATGTGGGCAAACATTTAGCTGAAGTGCTGGCGGAAGAATTTAAAGATATAGCTAATTTAAGAAAAGCTACCAAAGAAGAATTTATTAATATAAATGAAATCGGGCCCAAGGTGGCTGAAAGCATTTATGATTTCTTTAAAAGTAAGAATAGCCTTAAAATGCTTGATGATTTGCTTAAAAGCGGGATTACGGTAAATAAGGAAATCGTAGAAGGAAAGCTTCGAGGGCTGACCTTTCTTTTTACCGGCACGCTTGTAAAATATTCAAGATCGGAAGCACAGCGTAAAGTAGAGAACTTGGGAGGGAAGGTTTCTAATTCAATAAGTGATAAAGTTGATTATTTAGTTGCCGGAGAAAACACCGGCTCAAAATTCAATAAGGCCAAAACAAAATCCTCCATAAAGATTATCAGTGAAAACGAGTTTCTAGCCGTCATTAAATAATATTATTTCATTCGGTGATTGACATGTCTTTAGATGTGTGTTATTATAATGCACTTTGTAATGTGTAAATATTTGTTAACAAATTTTAATTAAAAAAAGGAAAATATGAAGATTTTAGTAACTTCACATACAGGAATTGGCGGTATCGCGCGTACTTCCAGGCAAATACGAGAGCAAATCATCTCTAATCATAAGAACGATGAGTTAGTTATTATTAATGAGAACAGAGAGGATAGAAGGGAGTATCAGAAGCACTATCGTAACACCTCTGTTTATTCATTCCCAACTCCAAGAGGCCTGCATGGTTTTAACTCGTTCGCGAAATTTAAAAAGCATTATAGGCCTGCTGTAGAGAAAATGGCAGACATTATTATGATGGAAAGACCGGACATTATCTTGATTATCGGTACTTTTTATTTTCCCTGGTTTCTTTTAAACGCGGCTAAAAAGACTAAAAACCCCTTTATCATTCGATATGGCGGTATTATCGAAATGGAAGAGACTAAAAATTTATGGTTACGCATGGGTAAGGATTTTGTTAATCCAGGCTATAACTATGTCTTTCCTTCATTGCACAGCAAAAAAACCGTAGAAAGCATTCATGATATTCAATTACCCCATTCTCGTGTAATCCATAACGGCTTACCGGATGAGTTCTTTAATGTTAAAGACGCAAAACAAAAGAGCAAGAAGTTTAAGATAGGTTATGTTGGTAGGCATTACGGAGTTAAAAATCCGGAGTTTTGTCTGGAATTAGCTGAGTTGTTAAAAGATAAACCGGAATATAAAATCGAAATGGTTTCGACTTATAAAGTTAAGTGTCATAAGACGGGAAGAGTAATGCATGGTGAGGCTAATAAATTTATTGATGCCGGGATTAAGTTAACTTCTCCCATGAATATTAATCGCTTAGCCCGGTTTTACAAAAATCAAGACGTAATTATAAGTCCATCGCACTTTGAAACTTACGGCTATGTACCTTTAGAAGCTATAGCCACAGGCACACCGGCGTTAATAAATAAAACATTAGGCATTAAAGAAGTTTTTAAAAAGTTAGGCTTGGATGAATATATTGTAGACTTTAAAAATCCGGGTAGCATTGTAAAGAAAATTGACTTTATTAGAAAGAATAATGTAGTAATTAATGGTGAAGCTTCTCGGCGTCTTCGCGAGGAATACTCTTTCTCGAGTACTATGGTCCAATTTTTTGATACCTTTGAAAAAGTTTTAAGGCGCAGGGCTTAAAACTTCTTACCGCGTTAATCTTAAATAAAGTAATTCCATATAAGATATAGGTATGTCAAGAGCGATTAATCTTTGGTGCCGAAGGAGAGATTCGAACTCTCACGGGGATAAACCCCACTACGCCCTGAACGTAGCGCGTCTGCCATTCCGCCACTTCGGCATATTAAAGATAATGGCCTAATTTTACTAAAAAAAAAGCTTTCTGTCAATTAAACTCATAATTAAAAGCCAATTTTACTCTACTTTACTTTAAAGGCCATTCATGGTATATTAAAAGCGAAAATGTCAAAGAAAATTATTGCTAAAAATCCTACGTCCAGAAGGGATTACGATATAATTGAAGTATTTGAAACTGGTATTGAGCTTAAAGGCGCGGAGGTTAAGTCCCTGCGGGATGGGCGTTCTAATCTTAAGGGTAGTTACGCGCGCTTAAAAGGTTCTGAAATATATCTTTTTGGGTTTCATATCAGTCCTTATAAGCAAGCCGCGAGTTACGCGCCGGATCCTTTAAGGCAAAGGAAACTGCTTCTTCATAAAAAAGAGATAGGTCATTTGCTCTCTAAAGTTTCCGAAAGGGGATTAACCTTAATACCCTTAACGATATATTTCAAAAGAGGGTTAGTTAAGGTGGAGATTGCTCTTTGTAAAGGTAGAAAACATCATGATAAGCGCGAAGCTATAAAGCGCAAGACTCATGAAAGAGAAATAAACAGAGCCCTTAGAAGAAGAGATAGATAGAATTATTGCTATGGGGGCGATTTGGCTTCGACTTATTTAGCGTGCCAAGAGTTGCGTGTCGAGGTTCTCAGGAGGCCTCGTTAAACACCTGGGAAATTAGTAACTGCGGAAACGCAAGTTGCAAACGTACTTGCTGCCTAATAGCGCGGCAAGGCCTGCTTAATTCTTGCTTGTGGAATTAGACAGGTTAAAAAAAGCAAGCTGGCAAGTTAACTTTTGCTTTTGAGGTAAACTTGCGAGATTTAATAAAAGCTAGCCTTTTTGCATCCTGCCTGTTTGGAGACAGAAAGGCGAAACTCTAAATAAACAGGATACACACGTAGATACTCTGGTTTAACTATTTAAGGACCGGGGTTCGATTCCCCGCGCCTCCACCAG
>CBDUVS010000026.1:0-11578 GCA_965370735.1 uncultured bacterium
AATAAATTTTGTACTTCCCAATGCTTTTTCTTGCTGGATAATATCTGTTATTTGCGCAATATGTTCTTTATTCATAGACTCTGAATTATAAAAAAATCTATTGTATTCTTTTCGCTTTCCTTGAATAATGTCTCTGGTGATTATTGTGTTATTTTCGCCCAGCAGATTAGCCCTTGCGCTTGAATACTTGTAATCTTCTGCTTTTTTAATCATCTTGGCTCGCATTGGGTTGTTTTCTATATAACGAGCAACTGCCCATTCACACTCAGGGTCTACTATATGAAGCTTATATCTGTTCTCCCAAAGTTTGCCTGATCTTTTGTGCTTACGATTTATATATTGTGTATAATGCTGTAATGAGCCTTTCATTGTATTAATCAAGCCACTTTTAGTTTTAGGATACAATAATATGTGGATATGATTAGTCATTAAAGCATACGAACCAATTAATACTTTTTCATTTTGCGATATTTCTTTTAGCTTAGATAAAAAATACAACCTGTCTGTTTCATCAAAAAATATGTCTTGTCTATTATTGCCACGCTGGATAGCATGATGAGGAAGATCTGGAATAATATATCTAATAGCTCTTGCCATACAATTAATATATCACATAACAAAAGAATGTCAATAAATTAGGTGTGACCCCTTTTCTCCTTTTCCTTTTCTCTCTTTTATAAATTAGGTGTGACCCCTTTTCTCTTTTCAGTCTCTTTTCAGGGATCAAAAAATGCCCGATACCAAATGGCATCGGGCTTATTTTGGCTCCCCGGGTAGGACTCGAACCTACGACCTAGTGATTAACAGTCACCCGCTCTACCAACTGAGCCACCGAGGAATTTTTTTAATGTATTTGAGGATGGTGCAAGCTATAGAAGTTTGCTGTATCCTTTACGTCGTCCTGGGCTTTAGCCCTTTTTCCCTGGGCTAATAAATGCCTACTTATTGAATCTTCTAATCTTCTTACAGCCTCTTCTTCCGTTCTGCCTTTAGAAAAGAGCTCTAACTCGGGGCAGGCCGCGACATACATATTGTCATTACTTTTATAAACTTCGATTTCCATGGCTTTTCCAATTAGGGTTAAAATTATACCAATTTAGACTATTTCTGTCAATATTTAAGTTATTTCTCTTCGATTCTCAAGGGCTCTGCCTAAAGTCACCTCATCAACAAACTCTATATCGCCTCCTACCGGCAAGCCTTGAGCTAATCTTGTTACTTTTACTTTCTTTTTTGAAAGTAACCTGGATATAAACAATGCCGTTATTTCCCCTTCTGTATCAGAACTTAAAGCTAGTATCACCTCCTCTACTTTTCCCTTACTAAGCCTTTCTATTAACTCTTTTACCTTAATCCGATCGGGCCCTACACCTTCCAGGGGAGCTAATTTACCTCCTAAAACATGATAAAGCCCTTTATATTCATGGCTTCTTTCAATAGCAAAAACATCAGCTGATTTTTCTACTACACAGATAATACTTTTATCTCTCTGTTCATTATCGCAGATATTACAGATATCCCCTTCTGATAAAGCAAAACAAACTTTACAATGAACGGTTTTATTTTTTACATCGCTGATAGCTTCTGACAATCCCCGGGCATCAACCTTTTTATCATAAAGAATGGCAAAGGTAATTCTTTCTGCTGAACGAGGGCCTATCCCCGGAAGCCGGGAAAGTTCTTTGATAAGTTTTTCTATGGATTTCGTATAAGCCGACATAAATATCCCTTATGAAGAATATTCCTTATTCTCTTTTTTTACAAATAACCCGTCAAACAACTTCTGGGCGGAAGAAACTATGGGGTTATCTACATTCGCCTTTTCTTCCGGAGCTTCCGCTTTAGACTCTACCTTTTTAGTCTTTCGGGAGACTTCTTTTTTCTTTGTGGTAATATCAATTAACTTTATTGTTATTTTTTTACCAAGCAGCTCTGAAAAGGTATCTTCGACCAACTTTTTATTAATCTTAACCTCCAAGTTTTCCCTATGAAAGGCAAATCCCGGATAAAAACCGATAGTTATAACTTTACCGTCAAAATTTACTGTTTCACCTTCAGATATATAAAGCCCTACGGATGTTTTAATTCTTTTTATAGTCTGGCAAGTTTTATCCCAGGTAGACTTAAAGTCATTCCGATTAAAGCCGGAATCGAAAACAGCCATCTTAGACTCATCATAGACATCTTCCCGCGTTTCTTCGTCATCCTCTTTCTCTTCTTTTATAATAATTTTTTTTGCGGGTTTTACCGGAACTTTTTCCTGTATCAGCGGTTGATTATCATTTGAATCTATATTACTTTCAATATCATCAATTTTAGATAACAATTCCCGAACATTAACTTTCTCAAAATCACCCGTCAGTTTAATGAAAAGCATCTCCACCGGAATGCGGCTTAAGGGCGCCCTTTGAATATCATACCTGGCCTTGGATAATAGGCTATAAATATAAAGCAACTCCTCTAAGTTAAATAATTGCGCCTGTTCCTTTATTTTTTTAATGCTTTCATCGGCGGCATCAATTAAATCTTTACAGCTGTCTGTTTCCCTGGCGATAAGCATATCCCGTATATGAGAGATAAATTCATTAAGAAAAACGGATATCTCTCTGCCCCTTACAATAAGCTCATTTATTATTGAAATAGCTTTCTTGGTGTCTTTTTTGATAATACAGTCGGTGAGGTTAAAAATTACTTCCTTACCTGCTGCCCCCAAGATACTATTTACATCATCAACAGCTATTTCTTTATCGGTATATGATGAAATCTGATCCAGTAATGACTCCGCGTCCCTCAGGCCCCCGTTAACCGACCTGGCAATGGCAAAAACCGCTTCATCGTTAATCTTTATTTTCTCTTTTTTAGCTATATCTTTTAATTTCTCAGCTATTTCCTTAGCGGTAATACGCCTAAAATCAAATCGCTGGCATCTTGAAATTACCGTCGCTAAAATTTTACTCGGTTGGGTGGTGGCAAAAATAAACTTCACATGAGCCGGCGGCTCTTCTAAGGTTTTTAAAAGCGCGTTAAAGGAAGAAGTTGAAAGCATATGCACTTCGTCTATAATGTATATTTTATATTTACTATTTAAGGGGGAGAGCTTGACATTCTCAAGAAGTGTCCTCATGTCTTCAACTTTTGTCCTTGAGGCACCATCAATTTCAAGAACATCCAGGCTGTTAGATTTATCTATTTCAAGGCAATTCTGGCATTTATTGCAGGGTTTGGGCCCCGGAGATTTTAAGCAATTAAGAGATTTAGCCAGTATCCTGGCTGTAGATGTTTTACCTGTCCCTCTGGAGCCCGAAAAGAGATAAGCGTGAGCTATCCTCTCTGCTTTTAGGGCATTTTCCAGGGTGGTGGTAATATGATTCTGGCCTACAACCTCGCTAAAGGTCTTTGGCCTCCATTTTAGGGCAAAAGCCTGATATGTCATTAATATCCCGATATAAGTTTAACTTCTCTCAAACCCCTTACGGAGTTACAAATGAAAATTTTATTTGCTCTTAATAAGTCTTGTTTGCAAAGAACCTTTTCTTTAAGAGGAAAATTTTTTTTATTTATTAAATGCTGCCTGTAAACACCGCTTAAAAGGCCGCAACCGGCTGGCGGAGTATAATAACAGCTGTTTTTCTTAATTATTATATTAGATATAGCTCCTTCAGCCACCTGGCCTCTCTCATTTAAAAATATAACCTCTGTCAAACCTTTTTCCAGAGCTTTTTTATATTCATTATCATAAAAACTCCTATTGGTGGTCTTATGATAAAGAAAAATATTATCGGAATTGCTTCTTTTATTGGAAATAACCACTTTCAGGTCTTTATGATGGCTCTCTTTTATGGGGCTATGGCTAATTATTAAAGAACCGTCTTTGCTAAGCAGTAATCTTAATTTGTATATTTTTGAATTATTGAGTTTCTTTAGATACTTTTGAAGCTTGTTTTTAATAACACTTTCATTATAACAAAAATTAAAATATTTTAAAGATTTTTTTAGCCTTTTCAAGTGAGCCGCTAAAAGGTATATCTTTCTATTTTTCTTGACAAGCATAGTTTCGATTAATTCAAAATCTGAAGGTGTTTTTTTGGTGAAATCGGCCTTTAGAAGACATTCCTGAAACTCGTTTTTGGCCTTTGAATCGTAAACTATACCACTTCCAATTCCCATTTCAGCTTTTTTCTTATTGGTATCTAAAACCAGGGTTCTGATAGCCACATTAAATACGGCTTTTTTCTCGGGCGTTAAATAACCAATGCTGCCGGTATATATACCCCTGGATTCTTTTTCAAGGTTTCTGATAATCCGCATGGCGCGTATTTTTGGGGCTCCGGTAACCGAGCCGCAGGGAAAGATGCTCTCAAATAGTTCATTAAGAGATATATCTTTTTTAAGCTTCGCGCTCACTATAGAAATCATCTGCAGCAGGGTTTTATACTTTTCGATTTTAAAAAGTTCTTGGGCTTTAACAGAGCCCGCCTCTGAAATCCTGCCAAAATCATTTCTCAAGAGGTCTACAATCATCAAATTTTCACTGCGATCCTTTGTGGAATTTTTTAACTTTAGTATATTATGCTTATCTTCTTTTAGGTCTTTACCGCGCTTATAGGTTCCTTTCATCGGCCGGGTTTCAATAACGTCTTTGGCTCTTCTAAAAAATAACTCAGGAGAAAAAGAAAGGATAACATGATTATTAAATTTAATTATACCTGAGTAAGATACCTTTTGGGAATTTCTCAAATTTATATAAAGATCTAACCAGTTACCCGGATAATTAAATCTATTCTTAAAAGTGTAGTTTATCTGATAAACATTACCTTTTTCTATATGCTTTTTTATTTTCTTAATGTCAGCTTGATATCTTTTGAAATTTATATTGAGCGTTGCCCCTTTTAAAAATACTTCCGGGGTTTTTAGCGGCTCTTTTAAACTTCGTCTAATTCTAAGCGGCCTCTTAAATATTCCAAACCATAACAAAGGAAATTTATATTTTCTTTTTCTTATGAGGGTTTCTTCAAAAAAATAACCGGCTTCATAACTGAAGAAACCGGCCGCGTAATTACCTTTAGCAATTTCTTTTTCTATCTCTTCTATTTTCTCTTTTAAATTCATACCATCAAAACAGGTAATTATTTTCCTTGGTTTTAAAAATAACAAAGTTGTCTTATTGTTTTTATCATACCGGTTGGTTTCTAAATAAACCGCGTTATCATGAGAATTAATGCGCTTTAGAATGGAGTTTAAGTTTTTCATATTACCTTTTTAAGGAATCACCGCGCTCAAAGGACATTATCCTTTTGGCTTTTTTTATTGCCTCCCGGGCATTTTTTATATCAGTACATTCCTTGTCATTATAAATTTTATAATTAACCTTATATAAATCCGGTGTAAAACTAACCATAATGACATTACACCCGGCCTTAAGCCCTCGAGTATAACCTTGCTTTTGATCAAGGGTTGCCAGAGCCGTTGTCGCCGGTATATGCGCGTTTTTAGTAACTACTCTAATTAAAGCCAGCATTTTTAAAACTAATTTTTCAGCCGGGGATTTATTACCCGCCAGGGGCGTATCATCCTGAGGAATAAAGGGCCCCATGCCAACCATGTCGGGCTGTATATCTTTTGTGAAAAGAACATCCTCCGCTAAATCTTCTGTGGTTTGCCCCGGCAAGCCTATTATACTGCCACAGCCAATCTGATAGCCAATCTTTTTTAAATTATACAAAATAGCTTTACGTTTTTCGAGACTTTGTTTAGGATGAATTTTTTTATACAAAATAGAGTTAGCCGTTTCATGCCTTATTAAATACCTGTCAGCTCCGGCATCAAAAAAGGCCTTATATTCCTCTATGGGCCTTTCTCCGATTGATAATGTTAGTGCCGCGCCCTTATTTATCTTTTTAATATCTTTTATTAATTTTACTAATTTCTCTTTGGTATAAAAAAAGTCGTCTCCTGACTGCAATACTATGGTTTTAATGCCTTTATCGGCAATTACTCGAACGGTAGTTAAAATATCCTTTGTGGGCATACGATAGCGCTTTACTTTTTTGTTTGTTGCTCTGAGGCCGCAATAAAGGCAGTCCCTTACGCAATAGTTTGAAAATTCAACAAGCCCTCTGATTAAAACTTCATCATGACAATAAAGGCGCCTTATTCTATCGGCTTCTTTAATTAAAGGTTTAATATCTTGGGCTTTTAGGAATTTAATGATTTGGCTTTTATTCATCTTATTATTTCCAATAACTTGCCTTGAATCTTTTCTAAAACGAGCGGGTCTTGATTGCCGTTATAAATAAGCACGCCGATTTTATCAGTCAGTTTCAATTTAACCGGCGGTAAATTCACCTGATTTTTATCTATATGGCCGGCCACATAAGACCACCTGCTGTGAAAGATTTCAACCAGTTGTAAGTTAAGAGAATATTTATTCTTTATCTCTTTTGCTTTTTGATTAAAAGCAATAATTATACCTTTAGAAATAGATGTCTCTTTCTCCACTCTTAATCCTTTTGTAATATTCCATAAATTGATTATACACCTTGGGCATTGTATCTTTAATCTCTTCTATTTCTTTTTCTATTACTCGCTCTCCCGCCTCTTTTGTCATTTGGCTGGCAAAATCATCCAGCCATTCTCTATATGTTAAAACGGCGTTAAGCTTGCAGTATTTGCCTTCAGCGCCTGTTTTAAGTAAGTCCATAATGCATTTACCGGTTCTGCCGCAACGATAACCGGCGGTGCAGAAAGAGGTGATATAGCCCAATTCAGCAAACTCCCCTATAACCTCATCTAAACTTCTGGTGTCTCCTAAATAAAATTGCTGTTTATTGCCTTGTTGGTCATCCGCGTGGGCGGCATAAGCCCCGATACCTATTTTAGTTGAGGCATCAGTCTGGGTTATACCTAACTTTAGAGATTTAATCCTCATCTCACGCGACTCTCTCGCTGTAATAATCATACCCGTGTAAGGCACGGCCAGTCTTATAACAGTAATCAACTTTAAAAAATCATTATTATCAACCATATATTTACTGCTTTTAGTAAAGGGGGTATTTTCAGCCGGCTCTAATCTTGGAAATGAAATAGTATGCGGCCCGATACCAAAAGCGCCTTCTAACTCATGAGCGTGGGCAATTAAAGCCATAACCTCAAACTTCCAATCATAAAGCCCAAATAAGGCCCCTAAACCAACATCGTCAACCCCGGCTTCCATAGCTCTATGCATACAATATAAACGCCATTTATAATTTCCTTTAAGAGTATTTTTCGGGTGTACAGCCTCATAGGTTTTATGATGGTAGGTTTCCTGAAAAGCCTGATAAGTTCCAATACCGACTTTACGCAGATATTTCAAGGCTTCAATAGACATAGGAGCCGCGTTAACATTGGCCCTTCTTATTTGGCCAAAACCGTTTCTTGTAGGTACCTTAACGCTATATATGGTTTTAAGGGTGTCCGCGATATATTCATAATCGGTGCTCGGGTGCTCTCCATAAACTACAATGAGACGTTTGTGCCCTATCTCACCGGCCAAGACTTCAGTCTCCATTCTGACTTCCTGCTGAGTTAAAACTCTTCTATCGGCTTCTTGGTTAGAACGCCTGAAGCCGCAATATTGACAATCATTAACACAGATATTAGACATATATAAAGGGGCAAAGGTCACAATTCTATTATCATAAACTTTTTTCTTAACTTTTAAAGCCGCTTCCCGCATCATGGTTAACAGTTCGGGATCATCGGCATTTAAAAGATAAGCTGTCTCATCCAGGCTAAGAGTATCAATTGCCAGGGACTTGTTTATGATATCTTCCACCATCTTCTTATCCGGTTTCGTGTTAGATTTTATGGTAGCTTCAATTAAATCATCATTAATAAAATCCCTGCCATTTTTGAGATATTTATCTATCTCGTCCTGCTTAATTCTGTTTTTGATCCAATTGGCGATATTTGTATTATTAAGTTTCACTATTTACTCCTTTTTGTAAAATCCAAAGCGCGTCTTTAAATGGGCTCAGCACTCTTTCTAAAGTTCCATGTAAGTATGAAATGACTACTCCATAATTTGAAATTCCCACATTAACTTCTTTAGCCTTTTGAATACGCATTAGCATTTCTCTTCTGGTGATCATACAGCCGCCGCAGTGAATGACCAGCTTATAATCTGATAAATTATCAGGGTAATCCCTTCCTGCCGTAGTATCTATAATTATATCCTTTTGGGTATACTCCTTTAACCAGCGGGGAATTTTCACCCTGCCAATGTCATCCTCTATAGGATGATGACTGCAAGCCTCGGCTATTAGAATCTTATCTTTATCTTTTAGCTCATTAATCGCTCTAATGGACCTTACCGACTCATTCAGTTCTCCTTTGTTTCTGGAAAATAAAATTGAAAATGTCGTACAGGCAATGTCTCCAGGAGTATGTTTAACCATATAATCAACTACCTGGGAATCACAGACTACAATATCCGGTTTTTTGGTAAACTTATCTAATATTCCCGGGTACTCACTTTCTTTTACAACTACGGACACCTGGCCATTATCCAAAGCATCCCTTATCGTCTGCACCTGCGGGAGAATAATTCTTCCCTTGGGAGCTTCTTTATCAATAGGTACAATCAAAACCGCGATGCCCTTATGTGGAATTAAATCCCCGATAATAGCCGGCGGATTAATAAAATCATCCGGGCAAACAGATATTATGTGTTCTTTTAAAGGGTTGACATAACTGTCCCTGTTTTTTATATCAATACTTGAACATAAAATAACATAAGGCGTATACTTATCTAATTTCTTTAAGAAAGCTCCCTTTGGTCTCTGGATATCTATTTTATTAACGATAATAATTACCGGGGTCTTCCTTTTTTGAGCTTCATCAATTAAATTCTGTTCATATTTACTCCAAATATTAGGTTCAGCAATAAGGATATAAATATCCGCTCTATCTAAAACTTTCTTACCGCGCTCAATTCTCTTTTTCCCCAACTCGCTTATATCGTCAATTCCACCGGTATCTAAAAAAACTACCGGGCCTACGGGAAGAAGTTCCATGCTTTTTTCAACCACGTCAGTAGTTGTCCCGGGAATTGGGGAAGTAATGGCCGCGTCTTGTCCAACAACCATATTTAAGAAACTTGATTTTCCCGTATTGGTCCTTCCGAATAAACCCAACTGTAATCTTAAGGATTTGGGTGTTTTCTTCATCTTATTTTCCTTTACTTAAAGCTGATTTAACGGAAACGCCTTCTATGGCTCCAAGTTTTCCGGTTAAAGCTCCTATTTCATCAGTTGTAGCATCAACTATGAGTGTAATTACGCTGCAGCGCTTTTCTTTATAAGGCAATCCTGTCCTGGCAATAATAATATCTCCGTGCGCTGTAAGTACTTCATTTACCAAGGGCGCTTTCTCTTTTCTGTTATCTAAAATTACTCCCACAAACCCTAATCGTTTATTCATATATTTACCTTCCAATAAAAAACCGGCCCTATCCATTTTTTTCTACGATAAGACCGGGTATAATGTTCCCGTTTACTTCCCTTAAACTTAGACCTTAAGTCCTTATCGCAGGAATCTGATTTTCCGTTTTAATTTATTTTCTACACGATGTTTCTTATTTTTTCTTTCCTATCCACTTGCCGCGCGCGGTATAAGAAGTATGCAGTAACTTATGACTCTTGTACCCGCACGGTCCATCAGTAAGAAACTCTTTATATATCTGTTTAATTATCGGGTTCTCATGAGATTTCCTATAAGGAAGCCCTTCGTCTTCTTTATAGATTGCCTTAGCCCTGGCCTCTCTAATAGCAGGACTCGTAGGTATAGGCTGTCCACCGCCGCCTAAGCAACCACCGGGACAGGCCATAATTTCTATAAAGTGATAACTATCAAGTTTGCCTTCGCAAAGCATATCCATTATCTTCTTGGCGTTTGCTGTGCCGTGGCCAATCATTACCTTAAGGGTCGCGCCTTCTAAAAACTTCCAATCTTTAACAGCTTTCTTAATCGGAATCTCAGCAGTTCTGATACCCTCCATACCTCTCACCGGAGTAATATTTAATTTCTTAAAAGGAACTTCTTCTCCTGTTACTATCTCATAAGCGGTTCTTAAAGCCGCCTCCATAACACCACCGGTTGCTCCAAATATCAAGGCCGCGCCTGAGCCGATACCAAGCGGGTCATCAAAGTTTGAATCAGGAAGGTTCGGCAAATCGATACCACACTCTTTAATCATCCCCGCCAACTCACGCGTAGTTAGAGCATAATCTACATCTTTAAAGCCGGAATCGTTCATTTCCGGCCGCTCGCACTCAAACTTTTTCGCTGAGCAAGGCATCAAGGATACACTTACTATTTTTGAAGGGTCTATATTGTTTTTTTGGGCATACCATGTTTTTGCAATAGCTCCGAACATCTGCTGCGGAGATTTACAGCTTGATACATGTCCAAGTTTCTCCGGATAAAAGTGTTCTATATACTTCACCCAGCCGGGAGAACACGACGTAAATTGAGGAAGCTTAACATTTTTATCCTTTTCTACTAGGACTTTCTTTAATCTCAAAAGCAGCTCGGTGCCTTCTTCCATAATAGTAAGGTCGGCCGTAAAATTAGTATCAAAAACTTTGTCAAATCCTACTCTTTTAAGAGCAGTGTTCAACTTTTTAGTAACGCTTGTGCCAGCCGGCAGCCCAAACTCTTCCCCGATAGCCGCGCGCGGGCTGGGAGCTGTTTGAATAATAACGTGTTTAGCGGGGTCTTCTATCACATCCCAGACTGCCTGCGAAGGATCTTTTGCTTTTAAAGCACCCGTCGGACATCTATTAATACACTGGCCGCAGTTGATACAGATTACATCCGTAAGCGGTTTGTCTAAATAAGTTACAATTTTAGTCTCCGCGCCCCTGTAAGCCGCTTCCAGGACGCCAACCTCCTGCAGGTCAATGCATGTCCTGACGCAGCGGCGGCATAAAACGCATTTATTCATATCGCGCTCAAGAGAATTACTCGAGAAATCTTTTTCGTACTGCGGCTCACTAACGTGGCCGAATTTGTATGTCGTTACTCCATACTCCTTGGCCAGCGTTTGCAGTTCGCAGTTGTTGTTTCTGGCGCAAGAGTAACATTCTCCATAATGCCTTCTTAGGCTGAGTTGAATAATGTTTCTTCTTGCCCGCCTTACAGCCGGAGAATAGGTTTTTACTTTAATGGACCGAAATATAGGATAAGAACAAGCCGCTTGAAGGGTTCGTTCGCCCTCAACCTCAACCACGCACATACGGCAGACGCCTGCCAGGCAAAGGTCATCGTGATGACAAAGTGTAGGAATTTTAATATTAACCTCTTTAGCCGCGTCTAAAATAGTCGCACCCAGCGGCACTGTAATTTCTACGTCGTCAATTACAACTTTTACCGTCGCGCCAAAAGTCTTCTTGTCCGCCTCGCTAACCCGTTGGGTTCTCTGGCTTATGGGAGCCCTGGACGTATCTTCCGCGAATGGTTTTTTGTTATCCATTGAACGCTTTCTCCTGTTTACTGTTTTTTGATAAAGTATATTCTTTTTTAAAGTTATCTATTA
>CBDUVS010000027.1:0-11223 GCA_965370735.1 uncultured bacterium
GAGCATAAAAATAAGTAAGTTTATTTTGTCCAGAGGGATAGTTTTTCAAATTTATCAATTCAGCAAGAGGAATAAATTCATTTTCTTTAAGCGCTTTTTTACATATAAGCTTATAATTTTTGTCTTTCTGTGTATATACAGCCATACCTTCGTCTATCCAAAGGGGAATAGGCTTTAATCTTTTCTCTTCTATCATAGACCCATATACAAATTCAGCAAATATAGCGTGCGTAAGCTCATGAGGCAATATCACATTAAGAAAATTGCTATCAAGATAACCGCAAACTATCGGATAACCATAACCGTAATACCTTCTGGGCAAGTGGCATCCGGCTGACCAACTTGGAACTCTTATGCCCGCGGCACGCAATGAAGTTAAGTAATCTTTGTGATCCTCGTATACATATACGCGGCATTTTTCATCAAGCATGCCTCCATATCGCAAACGCTTGAGTAAT
This sequence comes from uncultured bacterium, assembly GCA_965370735.1. Classification (GTDB taxonomy): domain Bacteria; phylum Omnitrophota; class Gorgyraeia; order JAGLLT01; family JAGLLT01; genus Kappaea. Next base: position 459 of record CBDUVS010000027.1, read on the forward strand.
TCCTTATAATACCTTTCAGAAGTCAGGCAAACTCTTTTCGCTTTAGTTCTTTCGGGCGCGTAAACCTCAAAATTCATAGAACGATAATGCCCCAATAATCCTTCATCTAAACCGCTAAAAGCAAATGAAACGTGAGCTACAAGCAAGATTATTATTAAGACTGATGTTTTCTTAAAAAAAATCATATTTTAATCTATATAAACATTTATCTAAAAGGGAGGTTGAAATAATATCTACTTTTATAAGTTTTTTGGGATTTAAAAAGGGTAGTTATTTCGATGCAGAATCATTTTACCTTAACGGCTGTACCATAACCAAAAAGATATCCGTAAGCTTCCATATAACTGACACCGATAATACAATCGGCATCAAGTCTTTTGGCCTCCTTTATCAACATTTCATCAATTTTATCAAGGTTGGGTTGTCCAGTTCTTACATGAATAAGGCCTTTAATAATATACGGCTTATGCAAGTCGCAGGTTGTAAGTTTAATTTTGCCGTCACTTTCGGCGGCCGCGGCCTTTTTAATTACTCCTGATAATCCAATCACAAGAACAATTAATAAACAAATTAAAAACTTTAGGTACTTTTTTTTCATTATTTAACTTCCCTGCCTTCAGCATCTATTATAGTCGCTTTTAGGAATATAATTAGATTAGTCTTTTTTCTGCTTTCATGTTTGTATTTAAATAAATTCCCAAGTATTGGAATGCTTCCTAAAACGGGTACTCTACGCTCCACATTGACTTCTTTGTCCTTCATTAACCCTCCCATAATTATAGTCTGGCCGCTTCTGACAACCACTGTCGTCTGCGTTGAACGAGTATCAATTATGGGCCAACCTAAATATTCAGGAAACTGTTCACTATCTGAAAGTGACACTTTTCTTGTAACTTCACTAACTTCAGGATGCAAATCAAGTGTTATTATGTTTCCGCCCTCAGCAACTGATGGAGTTACCTCCAAAAATACTCCTGTCTTTTTTTCCTCAACCTCATAAGTCTGGTATCGGCCGAATGACCTTGAGCCTGTATCAGTAAGGTTTACTTCTGAGGCATAAGGAGCGGTCATCGCCAACTCTATATTCGCCATCTGCCCGGATAACGTAGTTACGCTTGGAGCAGAAAGAAGGGTTACTTTATCACTTCCTTCTAGCGCTCTTAAATACATATAAAGTTGACTACCCTGTATTGTAGTCTTACCTATCCACAAACCTAACCCACTGGTCTCTTCGGGAGCACCAAATTGGGTTCCGCTAAATGCCGGCATATCATGCAAATAAGGATAATTTCCTTCTCCAAAATCAGGCGGACTCCAAAACCAATCCGGAACGCAACTTCCACTCCCGGATGGATCGGCCGGGCCTACATAATAAGTACCGTCCTTTAATCTTCTATTTGTATCTTCACTTCCTCCCGGGCCTGTATCACTGCGTTTATATAACCATTCCACACCAAGTTCCAATAGTGCTTTCTCGGTAACTTCGAGAAATCTGGCTTCTATCATAATCTGCCTGGGGCCTACATCCCACTTCCCAAGAAGTTCTCTTATAAGTTTATGATTTGAAGGAGTATCTGTCACAGTCAACATTCCCGTCGCGGAATTCAAGACAATCTTTCTGCCGGGCTGAGACGGTAATACTTGCTCTAAAAAATCCTTAATTGAATTACTTTCTTGAGCTGATGCACTCATGCCGCAAAAAACTAGAACGCAAATAATAATTGAGGAGAATAATATTTTTTTATTCATCATTTTATCTCTTCACCCTCGGGTGAAATTAGTGTTGCTGTTATAAATATTAGCAATTTCTGCTTATTTCTGTCAACGTGCTTATATCTAAATAATTTACCCAATAGTGGGATGTTCCCTAGAAAAGGAATTTTCTTATTCGTAATTTTTTCATTTTCTTTAATTAAACCACCGAGTATAATTGTCCTTCCGCTGCGCGCAACTACTGTCGTCTGCGTTGAGCGAGTCTCGATCGTAGGCCATCCTACAGTATCCGGAATTCCCGGCACTGTAGCATTAACCAACATTACACCTTCTCCGGTATTCCAATAATAAGTAGTTGTAACTGATGGCCTGATTGATTTTTGGTCTATTAATTCGTCAACAACAGGATGGATGTCAAGTGTAATAAATTTACTTCCCGAACCCACATGAGGAGTAACTTCTAAAGAAATACCAACAGTTTTTTCTTCGATAGTTGTTTTTATATTCCAAATCGGATCATCAGCAGTTCCTAAGTTTTCTAATTCAACCTTGCTTACATAAGGAAATGTTGTCGTAGACTCCATTGTCGCCATCTGCCCGGCAAGTGTCATAACCTTTGGTGCAGATAGTGTATTAGCTTTTCCTCTTTGCTCCAGAGCATGCAGATTGCCACGCAAATAATCACCGGTAAAAGATGTTTTCCCTATATAAAAGTCAGCTCCATAAGCAGTTGCCGGAAAACACTCTCCAGCTTCTCCAAATTCAGGGTCACTGATTGTCCAGTTGACGTTATCAGCACTCCTTCGATTATTAGGATCTAAATACTGCCACGAGTTTCCCACAGTTAAATCAGAAAATGCGGGGGCCATGCCCGGGCCGCCTGCTCTATACCAATACCACTCTATTCCAAACTCATCTAAATCACTCACACCCACCTCAACAAATCGAGCCTCAATCATAACCTGAGTCGGACCGATATCAAATTCCTGAATCAGGCGTCTGATAAGTTTATGATTAGAGGGTGTATCAGTTACAGTTAGAATACCGGTAGTTCTATCAAGAACTATTTTTCTGCCGGTTTGAGTAGGAAGGGCTTCTTCTAAAAAATCCTTAACGCTCATACCTTCCCGCGCGTAACAAACATTACTTAAAACTAACACCACTAAAATAGTAACAAACAGGTTTTTTCTTATCATAGAATTATATTGGTTAAAAATCATCATCACTAAAGTCGTCGTCCGTTTCATCGCCAAATTGAGTAAGCTGAACATCTCTAGTACTTCTTACACCGTATTTAAGCTTATAGGTTCTAACGACTAAGTTTTCTTTATATATAGTTTCCTTATCTGAAATCCATATATACGTAGATTCCATTTTATAAGTTAAATCAGTTGTTTTTAAAGCTATGTCCAATAAGTCTAAAAGCGGCATGGGAGTAACGGTAGTAAATGACACTGTCATGCCTCCGTCTCCTGATGCCTTTTTTAAGGCTCCTTCATCAAGAATGATATTAACGCCGGTTAATTTAACCAACTCTCTGATTACATCTCTGATATCAGCATCGCTTAAACTTAAAGCGGGAACAATGTTTTCATTCATTTTACTTCGTAATCTTCTCTGAGCTTCTTCTTTTTCCTGCTCTTCTATTTCTTCAGCGCTTATTGCCTCTTCCCTTGCTTCCTCTTCATATGACTCAGGCGGCAAATATGCTGACTCTACATCAAGCATAAGCTTTTGCTCGTGAGCCTTTTTGCGCAGCATAACTAAATCTCTCTCTGTATCCATTTGCCTGATCTGATCTTTAACGTGCTGCGTTCCCGCTTTCGGGCTGCTTATTCCATAAACAGCGCCTTCGGTCAATACTTCATCGGCATATGAAATATACTCTTGCGCTTTTTGATAATAAGAAGAACCTACGGGTATCATAGACATTTCATCAATAGATTTCTGCATTTCTCCCTTATTATAGTAAGCCATACCTTTTTTGTAATGCTTCTTAGCCGACTTAGAGAGTTTTTCCAAAGCTTTATTTAAATATTCATTGGCCATGGCATTGCCGGAATCGAGCTCCAGAGCTAAACGGAACTGTTGGATAGCTTCATAATAGTATCCCTTATTAAAGTAATAGATGCCGCGTTGATTACGTCCATCTATCAAGATTTCGCTTTCTTCCTGCTCCAGCTTCTTCTGTGTAGCAAGCTTTTTGGCTAAATCTTCAGCATCTGTTTTGCTTCGCGAATACGCTATATTATTTAGAGCAAAGACTATTACTATAGTTAAGCAAATTAATACAGTGAATTGTTTAAAAAGCCTGGACATTGAGACTCTCCTTTTTTTAGTAGCTTAATCGCAACATCTTGTGTCCACACTTATGCTACTTCTCTACAATTAGTTTCTGGTCACATTTTTGATTATATAATACCACATTATCAGGTGAAATGTCAAGTACTTTGAAGTCATTTACAATATCACCTAATTTCACCTTAAGCGTCTTGTGTGTTTTGGTTACGTAAAGCGCGGCCTCATAGTCATTACTCAAAATCTTTTCTCCTAAAGGCAATCTGTATTCAACGCTTTCTCTGTCCATAATAAGCATATAGTCGTTGCGTACTCTTTTGACTGTATAACTTTCAATTTTGTCGCCCTCTCTAACGAAGTAAGATCTGTTTTTTACCTTTAACTGGGCCACGGTACCTGAAAGAGACTCTATAAAGCCTTTATATTCCGCATCCAGATATTTTTTTCGGACAGCCTTTAATTTAAACGGAGGTATCTTGGGCGGCGGCTCAATATATTTCAGAAAACCGTTTCTCGCGAGATAGGTTTCATATTTACCGATACTATCCGACTGCTTAAGCCGCGTGACCAAGTCTTCATATTCTTTAACGCCTTCAATTTTTTCAGGAGGAAAATTAAATTTAACTCCGGCCATTTGATTTTTGACAGTTTCATTTTTAGTGTAAATACGCCCTTGATAAATTACAACAACGATTAATGAAATAACTATCAAGAATCCGAAAACTATTTTTTCTATATTGGATAATAAAGGGTTACTTTTCATCGCTCTCCGTAAATACTATGCACGAAATAACAAAACTTGAATTTATTTTTTCCTTAAAATCTTCTGATTTCTCAACATTTAATTCTTCCGTTATAAATATGTAGTTTGACGTTGATATTCCAAATAATAAATCAATTAAATTCTTTACGGATGAAGTCGTATTAACCTTTAAAGAAAAGACTCTATAATTAACATTACCCCGGATAGTCTCTAACTTGTCATCCTTATATGCTAAAAACTCAACTGAAGACAGGGTCTCAATATGGCTGAAGCACATAAGATTTACTACTTCTTGAATAATATCCAATTTTTTGGTCAAATTTGGAACTTCAGCTTTCCTTGGTATTTTGGTTTCATATTCTTTAAATCCGAAAGATATAGCCTCTTCTTTTAGTTCAAGTTGACTGGAATACACTTTTTTACGCATTTCCTTCTGCTTTTTAAAAATCTTTTCCTTAAATTTTAGCGGCTCAATAATATTTTTCGGCATAAAAGATGCCGGTTTATCATACAGCACATTAGCATCAACATATATTTCATCAAAAAGTTTTTCTTTTTTAGTTAGGTAATCTATCCACCTTAAAGTCGGAGCCGCGCCCTTTATGATCCTGAAACTATCTAAAAGCCGCATTTCTTCTTGGATTTTACCCTCCATGGAATATTTTTTCCCAAGACTCGAAGCAAAATTACCCCCCGCGATAATGACCACCAATAACAGTATAGCCGTTACAATAAAAAATACTAAATTTTTCTGGAATAGTTCTTTAAAAAATTTCATCTTTTATTTCTTTTGCTTTCCGCGACTATAGGTTTTTGTCTAAGGAAAAAGTTGGAAGCCGGTTTTTTCAACGTCAATTTTATAGTAAACACTATATTATATGTTTCGCTTAGTTCTTCGTCTTCAACCGACGGCCTGTCGGCACGCAAAGTTTCAACACCGGAAAAATGCCCAAGGTCAAGGAGCTTTTCCCTGAAGTTTTTAATTGTATCAAAAGGGCCGGTTGTTTTACCTTCTAAAATAATAATATTCGGTTCGTTTATATCGGTGGTAAATCTGATTAACCAGGTGTCTTCCGGTAAAGAACCGTTTATTCTTGATAATATATTCAGCCAGAATTTTCTGTTTTTAGCAATATCTCCCAAAAAGTTTAATTTTAATTCTATAGCCTTGATACTGTTTTGCAATTCACTTATTGTTGTTTGATTATCACGGTATTTATTCATTTCAAGAGATATAGCTTTAAGATTACCATCGGCTGAATTTATTGCCTGCGTATTACATAAACTCAGCATGGCAAAAATACCAAGAGCAATTAACTCGGAACTAACAATATATACTTTCTTCTTTGAAAAATCTTTGAGCTTCCTTTGCTCATCAGATATCAAATTTAAATTAATAGCCGGTGTTTCTACTCCCAGGAGGGCTAATCCCATAGCAACCGCCAAGCGATCATCAATGTCATCAATATTAGCTTTTACATATTTATTAGTGACTAAATTTTTAAAGAGATTAATTTTTTCTGTTTTTATCTTCAGGTTAGCTTCGAAAAATCTTTCAATATAACGTATCTTAGAACCACCGCCGGTCAGCAACACTTTTTCAAAAACCGCTTCTTTATCAAATTGAGATTTATAATAACTAATAGAACGTGAAATTTCTGATAAAAGTTCACTTAATACGGGACTAATAGCCTTTGAAAGCACATCTGAGTTCGGAGTCAAATCTTCATCACCGGTGGCGCCCGTTAACGCGATGCCTTCTTTACGTTTTAAAACCTCAGCTTCTTGAAGTTTCAAAGCCAGGCCTTCACTTATAACCCTGGTTAACTCGGCTCCGCCCATAGGTATACTTCTTATCCACAGTTGCCGGCCCTTAGTAATGATAACGCTGGTAACATTAGCACCCACGTCTAAAATAACTGTCTCGTCGTTTACTTCTTTGTTAAAGTTAAGCATATTATAAAGGGCTACCGGCGCGGGCTGCACGGAAACAACTTCAGCTCCTTTAATCGTGTTTACCTGACGATATAAATTATTTATAATGTCTTTCTTAACGGCGGCGAGAAAAACTTCCAGCTGGGGGCCTTTAGATGTTTTAAATAGCTGATAATCCCAAACAACCTTATCAATCGGAAAAGGAATCTGCTGCTGGGCTTCATATTTAACTACTTGTTCAATCTTTTTCTGGGATATTTTAGGAAGCTTTGTATAACGCGTAAAGACAGACTGGCCTGAAACGGATATAGCTATTTTGCAGGCGCCCAATCGTTCACTTTTAAAAAGCGCGGCTATAGCCGCTGAAGGGGAAACACCATCTTGCAGTTCAACTACCCGGGCCTTCTCAAGCTGTATTTTATTGCGGACTTTCTTAAATTTTATCAGTTTGACCGCGCTGTGGCCTATGTCTAATCCGATTAAATTCTTAATTGCCATATGTTTATATAATCTCCAAAATGTTAATCACTAAAATAAAACAGTGTAATTATACAATAAATTCTTTTGTTAATCAACATTTAAATTGGATATTTAGATGAAAGGCGTTATCTCATCAATGTTTCACATTCACGCATGCGCTTAAAAGATTCATTCTTCATATTATCGTTTGACGTAAAATAATAAACTATTGAATAAGAGTTGCGGGCAATAAAAGCGTTCTCAATTCTTTCTTTTCCTTTGGTTGATTTCGCTTTTTTACAATATTCATAACCTAATTTATAATAATACTTGCAAGCTTTATTAATATCTTTTTGATTGGTAGAATTCTTCATATTATCACAAATGGAAGAAGTTATACCGCTGTCTTTTGGTATCGCGCGGCTAATTGACGCTTTCTTTTCTAAATTTTTAAACCTGCTCTCAGCCGCGGCTTTAACTTTACCATCGGCATTGATAGCTAATATTTGATAGCAACCTTTAGCTTCAGATAAATATCCGCCCTTTAATTTAGGACTCACCTCTTGGGCTCTCTCCTCAAGCATATAGGCCTTATTGAGGCACTTCCATAAATAGGCTTCCCTTTTATCTTTATCCTTAAGGCGGCTCAAAGTGCCTCTTAATTCCATAGCGGTAGTAGCTACCGGAGGCAAACCGTCATCCCGGGCTATTATCTTTTGGGCCCCGGCCTCTCCCCAGATTATTATCAAGACATCTTCCGTTTGGCTTTTATATTTAGAATCCGGATAAGACTTTAATATATTCAAAATAATACGTTCGGTATTAATGTAATTACCGCTTTTCATGTTCCCCTGAGCATAAGCCAGCATTTTTTCTACTAACATATCATTGATGTAGGAAATTCTTTTATCGCACTTTGAAGATAGAGAAGATTCCAAAGTTTTCGCGGCTTGGAAATACGGCTTAGCAACTTCAAAAAGGCCGTTTTTAAGGCACCACAGGCCAAAATTATAATTTGCCCGCCCGTCTTCTTTATCAAGCTCCCGGACCTTCTGTTGATAAATATCCCTTATGGTATAAAGCTCTTCCTGCGGTATCGCGCCCGGTTTTATCTCTTTTACCCATGTCTTAGGAAGCCTGCACTGCCCTCCGCCTTTTAGCTTGACAATATATTCACTTTGAGTTTCCCGTATAACTTTACCTTCAATAACCCGGCAACTGTTTATCAAAGTTATAATATCGGCATAGGAATAACCGGCCATTATAAATATAAAAAGTATTAAGCCGGATAAAAATATTTTCTTCATTATTCACCTCGTTTAGTCTTCCGTATAGCTATAATAAATCGTTTTTGGCGAAATTATGTAAGTCATGTAAAAATCCTCAACTAAAGGTGTTTCACTGTAAGTGCTGTCTGCGCTATTAAGAATTATTTTCATTTTACATCTGTTAGAAGTAAAATTAATACCTGAATTGTTTGTTATGCCGCTAAAACCGAAACCGCGGCTAACTTTCGCTGAGACCGTTTCCGATAAAGCGCTGGCGGAAGCCGGAATAGTTATATTGTATAATATAGAGCCCCATTCAACGCTGCCCTCATCAGGACGATGCCAGTATGTCTCATAGTATCCGGAAGGTGTAATTATCCTGATATCATCCCAGGCAACCTGTACTTTATTTTCACATAATGTTACATTAAAATTAGTAACATCCCAATTATTAGAACCGATATTTGACCTGGCCCAATACCCGTAACGGTCATAATCAGGCGCAGTGGTACTATGTAACGGAATTAATGTATAATTAGAGCTCAAAGGCGCGAATGACGAACTGCTTAATAACCAACCGTTTGAATATTGATAGTACTTATGCCAGCCCGGGCCCACTGCCAGGTAGGTTCTATAATTAGGTGTTCCGTAACTTGAACTGACAACTATTTTATAAGTTATATTATCGGGTATAACTCCATGATATTCATCATGCGACTCATCTAATGCCCAGTTATTATAATGGTCAGTAGTACAAACAGGAATTCCATATAAAATATTACCCGTGTGATAAAAACGGTCCATGGTTTTCGCGCCCCAAAAATGAAGGCATATCTTAGCATCAAAAAAATCCTTGCCTTCACGAGCGTTAGTAACCGGGTCTATCGCTACCGTATTTCCGGGCAGGGTAATATCCACTCTATTAAAACTACTGTCATATAAAAATCCAAAAGAGCTTATCCAGTACTTAGCTTCGGTACTGCCGCTTTTAAAAAACTCAATTGATGAGCCATCATCGCGGCCGTCACCACTGGCTCCAAAAGTATCAACCGCGTTTACTCTCAGAGAAAACTCCTTGGCAACCTGCCAGCCTTCAGTATCTTTTAATTCAAATACCCCGTAACACCCCCAGGCACCAATACTGGCCCAGAGTTCGTCATCTCCATCCGACGAATCTTTGTTAGAAATATTCATAGGATAATTAGCTTCGTTACGGCTTAACCAATTCTTCCAAGTCCAGCCTTCTTTTTTAATATTATCGTTATCTTCATCAAAATTATCCCAGTAACCCAGCTTAAGCGAACCGGCACATGTATCATACCCCGAAGAATACGAAGCACCGTTATCCTGGGCTGAATTTATAGGACATGAGTCCATCCAGTTAACCATTTGAATAACCGGCACATCCAATACTCCGTTACCGTTAGTATCTTCACCGGCATCCAGGACAAGGTTATAGTTGGCATCCTCTCCTCTAAAATCTTCTTTAGTGGTATAGCAGATAGTTTTAAAGATTTGGACTACGGTGTTGATTGTTCTCTTAGCGGCTATATTATTTTGAGTGGTGGTCTCATAGATTTTACCGCAAGAGGTCATTTCATAGTAGCCTCCTGAAAAAAAGCAGAACTCAGTGGTGCTGTTAGCCGGTTTTATCCTGTTGGGATTAGCGTTGGTTTTAATAATCTCTTTATCCGCGGCACTTAGGGTGGTTGAGTCTATAACATTATCAAAATCACTCCAGAGATAAAAGGGCCCCAAGCCGGTTATGGCGTTATTTATGGTGGCATAAGCTGTATTAACCGTAGCATCCGATAAACCGATACCTTTTAAGACGGCTTTAATAACTGTCTCATCCGCGGTATTAATGTTAACCGGGCTCCTGTTAGAGCACGAAGAATCGCGCCAGGAGATAATCGTAATATAGTTTTTTAAATTGTTATAGGTGCCTTCAGCGATACCGGCAACTTTCATGATTTCTTTTTTAGTCTCAAATGGGCGGGCGGCTATAATATCATTAGCTAAAGCGGCATCTATACCGGGAAGCTCCGCTAAAAGATTGGCGGGCGCGTTATTAATATTAACCTGCCTCTGGCAGTCAATAACACACACATCATACCTGGCTAAAGAGCCTAATAAAGTATTCTCCCAAAAAGCAACGCTGGGTGGATTTTCGGTGTTTAAATCCGGACTGTACCAGGCATCGCCTCTATCATCTATAAACTCATTCTTGGCATCTTTTTCTATTTCACTGATAGCCCTCTGAATACCGGCGTCAGCTAGTCTGCCGGCCTTTTGTAAATCTGAAGAGACGACAACACTTATCGTTTCA